>DATHNV010000060.1:0-2079 GCA_035485615.1 Acidimicrobiales bacterium | reverse complement strand
CACGATCATCGGATAGATCTCACGCACGAAGTCCGGACCGCCGGTGCTCGGGTCATTGTCGCCTGCCTCGTAGAGAGCGAGGGCGCCCAAGTCGAGGGCCTCCTCACGGGTGAGGTTGTCGCGGAACCCGAGACGCAGTGTTCCCTCCGCAAAGGGCGATCCGGAACCGATCGAGGCGAAGTCGAATCGCTCGTAGCACCCGCCAGCGCCGTCGTACTCGAAAATTCGACCCGTGAGATGGCTATCGTCCCACCCCGCGAGGAGCGGCAGTACGCCGAGCGGCGTGCTCAGGTTGTTGCGCTGGATGATGGGTGAAAGGTAGTTGGCCTTGCCTTCGAGGCTGAGCGAGGAATTGGTCATCTTCTCGTAGTGCTCGAAGGACAGTTGGGCGAACTTAAGCACCTCGAGGCCCCGTGCGGCGCTGCCGGAGATGGCGAGCGCGGTGAAACGGTCGGCCGGTTCAATCTTGCGCACGTCGCGGCTCGCGATGTAGTTGCCGGTGGCCTGGCGGTCGCCGACCATGACGACGCCCCCGTCGAAGCGCACGGCGATGACCGTGGTGGAGTGGGGCGTCTCGGGGCCCTGCTCCCGCGGGGTTGGATCGACGCCCATCGTCTGGGCAAAGTTCCAAAACGAGGGTCCGGGATCGCCGTGGGCGCTAAAGAGCGGAAGTCCCACGCAGTTACTCTCCGCCCTTTTGGACGTAGTTGCGCACGAACTCCTCGGCGTTCTCCTCGAGAACCTCATCGATCTCATCGAGAAGATCGTCCAAGTCCGCCTTTAGCTGGTCGCCCTTGGTGGCATCGACGGAGACGTCCTCGGAGGTCTTATCCGAACGCTCGGTGCGTTGCTTTTGAATTCGTTCTCGTTCAGTCATACTTCTGTTCTACCTGTCTAGAGCGGCAAGAAGGTCACCCGCCGTTGCACTCGTTTCTAGCAACTCTGCAGTCAGTGCGTGTGTACCCCTGAGAGGATCAAGCATTGGCACGCGTTGCAGGGGTCCCTCGCCCAGGTCAAACACCACCGAATCCCAATTGGCCGCCACGATCTCTTCGGGGAATTTGGCCACACAGCGTCCGCGAAAAAAGGCTCGCGTGTCTAGCGGCGGATTGTGAACGGCATCACGAATCTCGGTCTCGTCAAAGAGTCGCCGCAGTCCCACGCGCGCCGCCAGCGAGTGGGTCGGGCGCACGTCGTGGTACTGGAGGTCGATGGCGCGCAACTTGGCGTCGCGGTCACGCAGCTTGTGACGCTCTTGAAATCCGCTCACCACTCGCCACTTGGCGACCCAGTCCACCCGGTCGGCGACCGCGTCACGATCATCACGCACGCCGTCGAGCATCTCGCGCCACTGCTGCATGACGAAGCCGACCTCTTCGGGCGAGGCGACGGCGTCACCGCCGAAGTCGGCCACGTAGTGATCCGCGACGCGCCATAGTTCGTCCTGGTAGTCCCACGCCGTGCGAGAGGTCTCGTCGTCACAGGGCACCGCTTCGGAGAGCGACAGGTCCATCGAGTAGCTGCGCACGGCGTGCACGGGAGAACGAGGCATCGCGGGAAACTCCTCCACCCCACGCTCCTCGAGCGCGGCGAGCAGCAGGGCCGTTGAACCCAACTTCACCAGTGTCGCCACCTGACTCATGTTGGCGTCACCGATGATGACGTGCAGCCGCCGAAACCGCTCAGCGTCGCTGTGCGGTTCGTCGCGCGTGTTGATGATCGGGCGCTTGAGCGTGGTCTCGAGCCCCACGATCTCTTCGAAGAACTCAGAACGCTGCGAGAGCTGGAACGACGGATTGCGATCCAGCGCCGGCTCGGTCTCCGCGCCGACCTTGCCCGCGCCCACCACGATCTGTCGCGACACAAAATGCGGCACCATCGCGCGAATCACGTGAGCGAAGTCCAGGTCGCGCTTCACGAGATAGTTCTCGTGCGTGCCGTACGAGTTGCCCTTCCCGTCGGAGTTGTTCTTGTAGAGCGTGATCGCCTGGTCCGGCTCTAAGGACAGGTTCGCGATATCCAGCGCTCGGCGCATCACCTCTTCGCCGGCCAGGTCGTAGAGGGTCGCTTCGCGCGGGG
>DATHNV010000059.1:0-3476 GCA_035485615.1 Acidimicrobiales bacterium | reverse complement strand
ACCACCAGGGCTCCGATGCCCCGTTCCTTGAGCAGCGCGATGGCGTCCTTGACCGATCTCTCCTGGGAGATCGTCGCCACCTCGTGCCCCTTGGCGGCTAGTAGTTGCGATACTTTCATCGTCACCCTCCTTTTGGCTCGTGCCAGCATGTTGCGGGTAGATAGCGCGAAGACTAGATCGCTGGGCCTACCAGCGACAATGGGCGAACTTGTGAACAATGGCACTTCGTGTGTTCGTGCGCATTCACTCGCTGTTTAGAAGCCTGAAGTTGAGAACTCCTGAAGTTTGTCGTGACGATGGAAGGTTTCGATAGTCCGAATCGTGCCCGTTCGCGAGCGCACGACGAGCGACTGAGTGGTCGCGCCGAAGTCGTAGAAGCGAACGCCGCGCAAGAAGTCACCGTCAGTGATGGCGGTCGCCGAGAAGAAGCAGTTGTCGCCCGCGACGAGATCGTCGGTGGTGAGAACGCGCGAGAAGCTGTAGCCAAGGGCCTCGGCCTCACGGCGCGTCTCTTCGTCGTTGGCGTGCAGGACCCCTTGGATCTCGCCGCCGAGACCCTTGAGGGCCGCCGCCGCGATCACTCCCTCGGGCGTGCCCCCGATGCCGAGCAGCAGGTCGACGCCCGAGTCGGGCCAGCCCGTCGCGATCGCACCGGCTACGTCGCCGTCGGTAATCGAGATGACTCGCGCACCCGCTTCGCGCACTTCGGCGACGAGGTCGTCGTGACGCGGTCGATCAAGAATTACCACACCCATCTCTTGCACCGGCTTGTTGAGTCGCTTGGAGAGTTCGGTCAGGTTGTCGGTCGCCGACGCTTGGACGTCGATGGCGCCGCGTCCGCGCGGGCCGACCGCGATCTTTTTCATGTAGTAACACGGCCCGGGGTTGAACATCGTGCCACGCTCGCTCAAGGCAATCACCGCTAAAGCACCGTTTCGCCCGAGCGCGGTCAGTCGCGTGCCGTCGACGGGATCGACCGCGACGTCCACGAGTGGGGGGCGACCGTCGCCGATCTTCTCGCCGTTGTAGAGCATCGGCGCTTCGTCCTTTTCGCCCTCGCCGATGACGACCACGCCGTCCATGGCGACGGCGCCCAAGACGAAGCGCATCGCATCGACGGCCGCCCCGTCGGCCGCGTTCTTGTCGCCTCGTCCGGCCCAGCGAGCTGCCGCGATGGCCGCGGCCTCGGTGACGCGAATGAGCTCCAGCGCAAGGTTGCGGTCGGGCAAGAGCTGTCGCTGCACAGGCCCAGAGTAGCCCGGTCTTTTTTGGGTTCTCGTGGGAAAAATGGCGGGTTGTACGAAGAGGCAATACTTGCAGGGTGAGTTCTCTGGTGGTCAAGCCCGCCGGCCCCCTCGAGGGCGAGGTAACGGCATACGGAGCCAAAAACGCGGTGCTCAAGCAGATGGCGGCCTGTCTGCTGGCGTCAGGGAACCACCACCTCACCAACGTCCCGCACATCAGTGACGTCTCGGTGATGAGTGAGTTGCTCGTCGCGTTGGGCTGCACCGTGAGTTCGCCCGGCGAGCACGAGTTACTCATCAGCGTGCCCGTCGCCGACCAGTTGCATCCCGTTGCCCCCGCCCACCTGTTCGAGGCGATGAGGGCGTCCATCGTCGTGCTCGGCCCACTGCTCGCTCGTTGCGGCGAGGCCAATATGGCTCTACCCGGTGGGGACGACTTCGGCCAGCGCCCGATCAACTTTCACACCGAGGGACTCAGCGCCATGGGCGCGACGTTTCGCAACGACCGAACGTCGATCCACGCCACGTCGACGTCGGCGCGGCTGCGCGCGACCCGTATCACGCTGGAGTACCCGAGCCACACCGCCACGGACAATCTCCTCATGGCCGCGGTGCTAGCCGAGGGCCGCACCATCATCGACAACGCGGCGCGCGAACCCGAAGTGGAGGACCTCGGTCGCCAACTGATTGCGATGGGCGCGTCGATCGAGGGACTCGGCACGTCACTGCTCACCGTGGACGGCGTCGTCGAACTCCACGCTGCCGCGCACCGGGTCGTGACCGACCGCGTTGTCTCAGGAACCTACCTGGCGTCTGCGCTGATCACCAAAGGTTCGGTGCGCGTGGTGGATGCTCGGGCCGATCACATGGTGATGTTTCTGCGCAAACTCGAAGCAATGGGAGCCGAGGTCGACGTCGCGAGCGGCGGAGTGGCGGTGCGTTCAACGAAACCACTGCGCGCGGTGGACATCTCGACGCTGCCCTATCCGGGCGTGGCGACGGACTACAAACCGATCCTCACGACCACCCTGAGTGTGGCCGAGGGCGTCTCGGTCGTGACCGAGAATCTCTTCGCCGGACGATTTCGCTACGTGGATGAACTGGTGCGACTCGGCGCCAACATCACCACGGAGGGTCACCACGCGCTGATACGAGGGGTTGACCATCTCACGGGAACCCGGGTGCGCGCGAGTGACATTCGCGCGGCGGCCGCGTTGGTACTGGCGGGCCTCGTCGCCGACGGAGAGACCACGGTCAACGGACTCGAACACGTGGATCGCGGCTACGACGACTTCGTCGGTCGGCTGAGGATGTTGGGTGCGAGCGTCGAACGATTCGCGTGAGCTCGCTTCGACCTAGCGAACGGCGGGGGAGATCGTGATCGCCACGTCGGTCGCCTACGACATTGTCTTTCTGGTTCACATCTTGTCGGCCGTGGCCACCATCGTCGTGTTCATCGCCATGCGACTCGCCGCCCTCAGTGTCGTGCGCGGCGCCGACGCCAGTACGCAGGCGTTACGGTTTCCCGCTCGTCGGAACTGGGCGGCGCGACTGATGCACCTCTTGCCCATCACCGGATTCATCATGGTGGCAAGCGGGGGACGCTCGGTGTCCTTTGCGCACGCGTGGGTGATCGTGGGTCTGGTGTGTTACGTCGCGGCGGCCGGTCACCTCGAGGCGAGAACGTTGCCCCAAGAGCGGTTGGTGGCCTCGGCCGTCGAGCGCGACGGGGTTGCCCCGCGTGATCTCGGCCTCACGCTGCTGCGCTCGATTGACATACTGCTCGCGATTATCGGTGTCGCGTTCGTCACGATGCTCATTCAGTATTGACGCGCGTGCTGCACGTTGTCACACCGAAAGCCCTCAGTAGGCTGACGCATTGACGATTTACGTCGATGGTGAAGGGGGATCAGTGCGGCGAGGTTGGGCTCGGACTCTCGCCGTCGCGTCAACGACCTCGGTCCTACTGAGCGTGGCGCTGATGAGTTCTCCGCTCGCGGGTGCCGCTCACGCGCCGGCCCTGGATCAGCCCTTGGGTATCGCGGCGAGCGGCGGTCACGTCTGGGTGGCCAACGCGAGGGGCGACAGCGTGAGTGAGTTCGACGTCACGAGTGGCGCTCTCGTGCGGACGATTCCTCGCAGTACGTACGGGTTCGCCACGCCGATCGGGATCGGCACGAATCGCTCGAACGTGTGGGTGGCGAATAAGAGCGCCAACTCATTGACCGAACT
>DATHNV010000058.1:0-4338 GCA_035485615.1 Acidimicrobiales bacterium | reverse complement strand
GAGGGCCGCCATGGTGGCGTCATTCACGATGCGCACGTCACGTCCGGTTTTTGCGCGCAGCACATCGGTGAGGGGAAAGCCGCGCCAGAGCGCATCCAACTCGGGGTCCTTGTCGGTACCCTGGCCACCGGGTCGCGACAGATTGCCCGGTGCGATGACGAGTCCGTCGCGAAACTCCCCGGGAAAGCCCACGCCCACTCGCCGACAACCGCTCTTGACGATGCGCTCTTCGAGGAACTCCACCAATCGCGCCGGTGAACAGGGGTAGGGCGTCTGGCGTCGGCGCACTCCGCGTACCATCACGCCGAAGTCATTGACGTGGGAGAACTTGATGTTGGTGGCCCCGATGTCGATGGCAAAAATCTGCTCTTGGAGCAGGAGCGACTGGTAAGCCATGGGCTAAATGGTAGTTACCGCGCGCGCTGTCCCCGGTCGCGCAGGCGGCGAACTCGCCACCAGGGTCGCAGGCGCACGCTGAAGACCGTGCGCCCCTCGGCGACCACGAGCCCGGTGCCGCGCGGGCGCAGGCGAATCGGCACTCGACGGGCTTCTGGTTCGGTCTCGACCAGCTCGGGTAAATATGTCCTCACGCTCGGATCGGCCAAGCCGGCGAGAACCACGCGGGTGGTGTGGTTATTGACGATGGTGGCGGCGCGCGGCCCCCATCGCGCGACCAGCTGCGAGAAGTCCTGGACGACCGTCACCAACGTCACACCCAGTCCGCTCACCGTCGCCGCCAGCTGGTCGAGTTCATCGAGTGAGGCGACCGTCGCGGCTTCATCCAGGACCATGAGGAGACGGCGGGCGCTCCCCTCATCGACGCGCCTCTGCTGCTCGTCCAGCGCCATGCGCAGCGCGCCGCGAAAGAGCGGCTCGTAGTGGCGTTGCTCCCCCCGTGCACTACAGAGGTACAGGGTGTTGGCACCGCCGACCACCTCGCGCACGCGAGCGAGCGGTTGCGCGAAGCGCCAGGGCGTCAACATCGTGTCGGCGGTCGTCACGACTCCGTCCAGGGTCTTGGGGTCGTACGCGAGAAAGCTGCTCAGTACCTCACCCGCCAACGTGGGTCGCTCGCTCGACCATGCGCTGAGGTCATGGCGCTCGACGAGTTGGGCGACGTCAAAGATGCTCGATCCTCGCTCGCGCGCGAGAATGAACAGGCTCGCCACCAGTTTGATGGCGAGCGAGTTCCAAAAGGCCGTTTCTCCCCGGTCGGACTCGGTCGTCAAGTCCCGTGCGACGCGGGTGGCGTGGCGCAGTGTCTGGACACCTTCCAGTGGATCCCAAGTCAACCCTCCCTCGCGTCCCGGTTCGAGGACCTGAACGTCCCCGAGAGACTCCCGCCAGCGCCACGTCGACTCCACCACGTCGCTCTTCACGCTCGTCACAATCGCGGCGTCGGTCCAACGCAGCAACGCGGGCACCACCAGTGCCGAAGTCTTGCCTGCCTGGGTCGGCCCGACCACCAGCAACGAACTACGGGGACCGATCGTGATGGACGGTCCGATCGACAGGCCATTCCAGTAGCGGCGTCCCAAGACGGGTCGGTCGTTCACGTCGCTCGCATCGCGGCGTCGGTGTCGATGACTCGACGGTCCGCGTCGTTGGGCTCCACGCGCACGATGGAACGATGAGACCCGTAGCGCACGAGCGCCACGCCCTTGGGCAGGGCCGTGAGGTACCTTTCCTCCTGTGGCGCGAGACCGAGGGCGACGGCCATCTCGCGCGCTTCATCGGGGGGCTGGCGAAAGAGCCAGGCGCTCTCACACTCGCGTAACAGTCCGCGCGCTCGGTCCCGTTCGACGCTGCCCGCATGACCGGCTGCCGCAATATCGCTCCAGCGGTGCAACACGATGACGTGCGACAGACCTCTGGCGCGGGCCAGCTTCCACGAGCCCTGGAGCCAGCGCAAGGAGGCGGGATCGCTCATGAGAGCCCAGGCTTCGTCGATCACGAGATACCCCGGCGCGCTCGCGTCACCCACCACCTGTTGAGCGGCCGACACCACACTCAGGACCGCCGCGGCGAGTGAGTGCGACGACCACTGGGACGACAGGTCGACCACGACCAGGTCGCCGCGCAGTCGTAGCGGCGCGCCGTCGCCGTCAAAGAGTCCGGCGAGGTCACCGTGAATGAATCGATGCAGAATGAGCGCGAGCGATCGCTGCGCGCTCGCCCGCGGGGACGAGAGGTGGTCCTTGAGTAGCTGATAGATCGTAAAGAGGACGCGCTCGGGCACACCGCCGAGTCGCTGCCAGACCTCGTCGAGGGCGAAGTGCTGGTCGTCGGTGAGCGCACTGCCCTGAGCACTGGCGATGAGCGCGCGCAAGAGGTGGCGACCCTCGACTTCATCATCGGGAAAGGGAGAACACCACCCGTCACGACCCAGCGCAATGGCCGAGAATCCATGTCGCGCCGCGAGTTCTGCGTACTCTCCCTTGGGGTCCACGACGACCGCGCGCCGACCTCGCGCCAGTGCGCGGGTCAGGTGCATCTTGACCACTGTGCTCTTGCCCGCGCCGATGGAACCCGCCACCACAACGTTGGGGTTCGTGACCAACCCTGCCCCGTAGGCGTCAAAGACGTCCCAGACGAAAGACGCCCCGTGCTGGCACTGACCCAGGGCCTCACCCGACAGACCGGTACCCGCATCGTGGGCCGGCAGGCGCAGACTCAGCAGATCCGCCGACGTGGCCCAGTGCGTCCAGGCTTTTACCAACCTGGTCCGCCGGGCAGCTGCGCGCGAAACCACTCGAGTTGATGTCCCCATCCGCGCTCGAGGCGTAGACCACCGTCGTGGGCGCGCCGCCAGAGCACCGCGCAGTCGCGCTGTAACTGCTCCAGCGACGAGGCGCTGACGACGATAAAGACCCCGAGGCGCACGAGGGCGCGCCCATTGGCCACGAGCACCTCTCGCTGAGCCAGTCGCTCGAATCGGCGCGAGGTCCGCGCCGCGCGTCGGAATCCTGCGGCGCTCGTCGTGACGTCGTCGCTGCGCATCTGGTGCACCGCGCGCGCGGCCATGCGTTGGGCTTTGGCGCCCGCCACCACGTCCACGTGAACTGCCACGTCGACGTGGCCTGAGGTACGCAATACCTGTTCAAGGGTCGATTTCGAATCCGGCACTGCGGCGAAGTCTTTGACTCGAAAGACCCGCATCAACTCGGCGTCGGTGCGCAAGTAGGTGAATCGCTCGTAGGACTCGATGGTCACTCCGTCACCCAAGTGGACGCTCCGTGCAGCCAAGGAGTTGCGAAGTCGCCATCCGTCCGGTGGTGGCGTGGACACTGGCAGAGTCAACATCGTGGTGGCCCACGCTCCACGTCGCATCACGTGCTGACTGACGTGTTGATCTTCACTCGACGCGCTTGCCGCATCCACCACACCCATGAGCGACTCGGCCAAGGCAATGTCTCGACCCGACAGATCGAGTCGGCCGCGATGATCCAGCTCGTACGCCCGAAAGGCGACGTCGTGTGGCGCAAAGAGAAGCACATCGTCGTCGAACTCGCGAAGGCTGAAGTAGTTCCAGCGAGAACGAGCGAGATAGCGCAGAGCCGTGGCCGCAATCTCTCCCAGCGTGGGACCGCCGCTCATCGGAACGACGAGCGCGAGGAGAACGATGCCGAGGACGATCTCGACGTAGGACACGTGGTGGTCGAGTATCCCGACGCCTACGAGGCCGAGGCCCGCCATCGCTAGGAGCGCCTGGTGCCGGCGAATCCCGATCCAGCGAGCCTCGGCGTCGCTCGGCCCGAGGGCAATGAGTTCACTCATCCCAGTGCCACCCGATGACCGGTCCCATGTCGTCGCGACGCACGACCGCGTGGCCCTTTCGAATCTGCGGCGTGCCGATCGGCGGCTTGGGGGGTGGTCCTTCGGGATCGAGGGGCGGCATCGGTGACTCTCCTGATCCGGGCCACATATCCAGACCCAGGTCCGGGCCTTTGGTCGGTGGGGTGGGGAGTGGTGCGCTCGGCGTCAGGGCGCTGAGGGCCTGACCCGCGGGGGATCCGCTCGCCCCCGCCACACTTCGGGCCGTGCGGCTACGTAGGCCCTCGAAGTTGTGCAGAGCCGATTGTTCGAGCAACGGCACGACGCGAAGCACGAGGTAGGGCGTCAGAGTCGCCAGCAGCATCGTCACCGCACCCGTGACAATCTCAGTCACCGAGGTGCCCGTGAGTTCGTCCAGTCCGAGCGAGAGGGTGATGACAATCGCCAGTTTGCTCGCCGCGACAGCCATGAACGTCTCGGCGAGGCGCCAGCCGAGTCGACGCATTGAAGGAAACGTGGCGAGGGGCACAATGATCGGCACGAGCACGATCAGCAGAGTGAGAA
>DATHNV010000057.1:0-2910 GCA_035485615.1 Acidimicrobiales bacterium | reverse complement strand
ACTTCGCGTGAAAGATCTGATTGGCGGGCGCCCACACGACGTGCACGGAGCCGGCGCGCAGTGTGGCCTCGGCGCTCGCGTTCTCGCTGGCCCCGTCGTACGCGGAGTTCAGGATGACGCGAACGTCCACTCCCGCTTTGGCCCGGTCCACGAGGTCCTGCTCGATCGTGGGATCGGACAGTTCGTACATGGACAGATCAATACTGCTGTGAGCTCGCTCGATGGCGGTGTCGATGAATCCGTAGCCACTCGCGGGCTCGACCCACGCCTGGCTGACTGCAGACGTGTGGATCGCTGCGTCGGCGGGAGCGGCGCTGAGAAACGGCGTCGCAGCGGCCAAAACGCTGAAGGCCGCGAGTAGTTTTGCCGTTCCCATACACCCTTGGTCTAACCGACCGCTATGACGTACGCGAAACCTCCGAGAGGGCGACTATTTGGGCTGGGGCACGATGCGAAGGTAGGAAACTGGTTCCTTCCATGTGCCGTAAATCTCCTTGGCCTCGTCATTGGAGACTGCGCCGGTGATGACGACGTCTTCGCCCTGCTTCCAGTTGACGGGTGTCGCGACGCGGTGAGCGGCGGTGAGTTGCATCGAGTCAATCACCCGCAGCACCTCGTCGAAGTTGCGACCGGTCGTCATGGGGTAGATCATGACCAGTTTGACCTTCTTGTCCGGGCCAATGACAAAGACGTTGCGGACGGTCTGGTTGTCGGCCGGCGTGCGCGACTCGGCGTCGCCCGACGTGCTCGCGGGCAGCATGCCGTAGAGCTTGGAGACGTTGAAGTCCGTGTCACTGATCATCGGGAAGTTCGGCCGCGTGCCTTGGGTCTTTTCGATGTCGTCGGCCCACAGTTCGTGGCGATCGGACGAGTCGACCGACAGTCCGATGACCTTGACGCCGCGCTTGTCGAACTCGGGCTTGATGGAGGCCACGTAGCCGAGTTCCGTCGTGCAAATAGGGGTGAAGTCCTTGGGGTGCGAAAAGAGCACGCCCCAGGAGTCGCCCAGCCAGTCGTGAAAGCTGATGCTTCCTTCAGTTGTTTCCGCAGTGAAGTCCGGCGCAGTGTCGCCTAGTGACAGTCCCATGATGGCGCATCCTTTTCCGCACTGGACCGGTTCCAATGCGTCAGATGGCACGGTACCAGCCAGATCCGTAACCGACAACGCTCAGATCTACACGTGGACGCCGACGAGCCCCAAGACCGCTCCGATCGCTGGAGCAACTAGGTCGCAAAACTCTTCAGGTGGGCGAGGGCGGCGTCGAGGGCGATCTCGAGTGGTCGCGTGCTGCGGGCAGTTTCTGCCATGAGCAACCCACCTTGCAGGCTGGCGAGCACGCCGATGGCCAAGGCCTCAGCATCGACATCGGCGCGAATGTCGCCGCGCTCGACCATTCGGGCAACACCCTCGGCGATGAGCCCGACCCAACTCTCGAACGCGTCACTCAACTGATCGCGGGCGCCATCGTCGAACTCGGCCAAGCCGCTCGCGAGACTTCCGAGCGGGCAGCCGCCACGACACCCTCGCGACGCCTGAAACGCAACGATCGCGTCGCGCCATCGTTGCAAATCGTCCCAGTCGCCGAGCGACTGAAACACGACCCGATGCCTCCCAAGTACGTCACGTTCCTGACGCTCGATCACGGCTCGCAGGAGGTCATTCTTGTCCGCAAAGTAGTGGTACAGCTGGGACTTGCTCGCACCGCTTTTCTCTTGAATGTCACCCAAACTGACCTCGGCGATACCGCGTTCGAAGATCAGCTCAGCCGCTGCGTCCACGATGCGTGCGCGCATGGCGCGTCCCTTTTCCGTCGGGGGCGCGAGCGCGGTGCGTTCATCGGTGCTCATGGACTCCCTCCCCGAGTGGACTTGACGGTCCAGGATAGAACCTCTAAAGTGGACCGACAGGTCCATTATAGGAGAGAACATGAGCAACGACAGTGCTGCGCCGACGCAGCAAGAAGAACTTGACCTCATCACCGCATCGGTTCCCGAGGCGATCGCCGCTCGAATCGATGAGGGTGTGGCGGACATCACGACGTCCGGGGTCGCGCCCGGTTTGGCGGTCGGCGATGAGGCCCCGGACTTCACTCTGGCCAACGCGGTGGGTGAGCCGGTGACCTTGTCAGACCTTCTGGCCACCGGCCCCGTGGTCCTCACGTTCTATCGAGGCGAGTGGTGCCCGTTCTGCAATGTCCAACTACGTCACCTCGAGCGCGCGCTGCCGGATTTTCAGAAGTTCGACGCAACGCTCGTGGCCGTAAGCCCGCAGTCGCCGGATCACGCACTCTCACTCACCGAGAAGTATGACTTGGTCTTTCCGGTCCTCAGTGACATCGACCAGTCGGTCGCCGAGGCGTATCGCGTGAAGTTCACCCTCGCCGGTGACCTGGAGGATCTTCAAGTCAACGTCTTTGGCAATGACCCACGCACCCAAAACGCCGACGCGTCAAGGTCCTTGCCGGTGCCTGCCACCTTCGTCATTGATCGCCATGGCGTGGTGCGCGCCGCGTTTGTCAACGCGGACTGGCGTGTTCGCGTCGATCCCCAGGACGTGACGGCGGTGCTCGAGAGCCTATGACGAGCACCCTTCGCGGACGAACCGCGCTGGTGAGCGGCGCGGGTCGAGGGATCGGTCGCTCGACCGCGATCGCCCTGGCTCATGACGGCGTAACGGTGATCTTGCTCGCGCGTACCGAAAGTGAGCTGAACGAGACGGCCGCTCTGGCGCGCGAACACGGCGAGGCGATGGTGATCTCGACTGACGTCGGCGACCCTGCGTCCGTCTTGCGAGCGTTGGATGCGATCCGCGATGCCGGAGGGGCCGTCGACATTCTGATCAACAACGCGGCGGTCGTGTGGCCACTCGGAGCAACCGCAACGGTGGATCCGGCTGAGTGGCGCGCGGCG
>DATHNV010000056.1:0-2855 GCA_035485615.1 Acidimicrobiales bacterium | reverse complement strand
CGGAGTCGTGACGACCGCCGACACGATGTTGACGCCCTGGCGCTTCGCGCAACCGCTCGCTCGCGTGCGCGAGGTGGTCGGCGGTGCCAACACCCTGCACCTCTGTAGTGCGCGGGGGGAGCAACGCCACTACGAGCCGCTCTTTCGCGGCGCGCTGCGCATGGCGCTGGATGAACAGCAAAGGCGCGTCGATGAAGGGAGCGCCCGCCGTCTCCTCATGGTCCTGGATGAGGCCGCAACAGTCGCCTCACTCGATGAACTCGACCAGCTAGCGGCGACGGTGAGCGGGTTGGGAGTGACGCTGGTGACGGTCGTCCAGGACTTCTCGCAGCTGGTCGCGCGATGGGGGCCGCGCGCCGCCACCATCGTCAATAACCACACCACCCGCGTCGTTCTCGCCGGTTTGGCCGATCCGAGCGTGAGGACATATTTGCCCGAGCTGGTCGAGACCGAACCGGACGCCCGTCGAGTGCCGATTCGCTTGCGCCCGCGGGGCACCGGGCTTGTGGTCGCAGAGGGGCGCACAGTCTTCAGCGTGCGCCTGCGACCCTGGTGGCGAGTTCGTCGCCTGCGCGACCGGGGACATCGCGCGCGGTAACTACCATTTAGCCCATGGCTTACCAGTCGCTCCTGCTCCAAGAGCAGATTTTCGCCATCGACATCGGGGCCACCAACATCAAGTTCTCCCACGTCAACGACTTCGGCGTGATGGTTCGCGGAGTGCGTCGACGCCAGACGCCCTATCCCTGTTCACCGGCGCGATTGGTGGAGTTCCTCGAAGAGCGCATCGTCAAGAGTGGGTGTCGGCGAGTGGGCGTGGGCTTTCCCGGGGAGTTTCGCGACGGACTCGTCATCGCACCGGGCAATCTGTCGCGACCCGGTGGCCAGGGGACTGACAAGGACCCCGAGTTGGATGCGCTGTGGCGCGGCTTTCCCCTCACCGACGTGCTGCGCGCAAAAACCGGACGTGACGTGCGCATCGTGAATGACGCCACCATGGCGGCCCTCGGTTGCATCGAGGGTACTGGGACCGAAGTGGTCCTGGCGCTGGGCACCGGGCTCGGACTGGCCCTCGCGATCAACGGCAAACTCACTCCCGTGCGCGACGTGGGCTCGGAGATCTTTCGCAACGGCAAGACCTACGACGACACGATCGGGGAGCGCGCCCGCTCACTGGACGAAGAGGCGTGGAACCCGACCCTCGTTGACATCGTCGAGAAGTTCGCGCAGGAGTTTCATGCTGACACCGTGCACTTGGCCGGCGGCAACGCCCGCCGCGTGGATCCCGCGGAGTTCGAGCACCTCTCGTTTCGAGTTGTCATCAACGGGAACGACGCTCCGATGCGAGGAGCGGCCCGGCTGTTCGCCGAGGGCTAGAGCGCGCTCGAGGCCAAGTCGAGCGCTGACATTGCGAGCACCCCGGCCACGACGCGACACGCGTCGTCAGAAATGGCGAAGTCCGGACTGTGGTGCATACCGCTCGTGCCATCGGCCAGCGCTCCGCCGACGAACATGTAGCAGCCGGGCACGCGGTTCAAGAACTCCGACATGTCGTCACTGGGCGTGACAGGTGGAAAGGTCAGCACGCCGGCGTCGCCGACCACGCTGGCCGCGCTACGCAGAACGCTCGCGACGACGTCGGCGTTATTCGTGACCGCTGGCGTGGCGTCGGTGAGCTGGAGATCGCACGTTACGTCGAACGTCTCGGCGACGTCGTCGCAAAGTGCGTGCAGTCGTTTCATCGCCTCGCTCGTCTGTTCCGCGGTAAAGGTGCGCAGGGTGCCCTTGAGCGCCGCGTGGCGTGGCACGACGTTGTTGGCGGTTCCTGCGTGGATGACTCCGGCCGAACACGCACACTGCGTTCCCTCGTAGACCAGACCCTCCACGACCGAATCGAGTCGGGGCGCAAGGTAGCTCACCGCCAGGATGACGTTGCCCTCGGTCGTGGCCATGGCGCCGTGCCCGCCCTTGCCATCGAGGCGAACGCTGATCATCTGCGCCTGGCTCATCAGTATGCCGGCGCGCGTCGCCACAAAGCCCACCGGAGCCAGTGAAGTGACGTGCGCGCCGATCACAAAGTCCACTGGATTGTCGTCCAGCACGCCGCCGTCAATCATGGCCTTGGCGCCGCTCACCGACTCTTCGGCCGGTTGGAACAACAGCGTGAACGAGCCGCTCAGTTCGTCGCGTCGGCGCGCGAGTAGATCGGCCACGCCGAGCAGGCCCGCCATGTGAACGTCGTGTCCACAGGCGTGCATCACCCCCTCGTTGAGCGACGCGTAGGCAATGTCGGTGCGCTCCTCGCTGACCGGCAGGGCGTCCATGTCCGCGCGGACCATGACTCTCTTTCCGGGCCGAGATCCCTCGATGCGAGCCACCACGCCGGTGGCCGTCGGGCAGGGACGAATCTCGTAGCCCAACTCGACCAAACGGTCGGTAATGACCTGGCTCGTGCGGTGCTCCTCGAAGGCGAGTTCGGGGTGAGCGTGAAGGTCACGACGGATCTCCACCATCGGTCCTTCGACCTCGTCCAGGATGACCGTGAGATCGTCGGAAAGCGTATGGCTCATCGTGCACGGAACTTAGTACGCCGGAGAAGGTCACGAATGACTCGGCTAGAATCGTGAGCCAGTAACAACGCGGCTGTAGCTCAGCGGATTAGAGCATCGGTCTACGGAACCGAGGGTCGGGGGTTCGAATCCCTCCAGCCGCACTTTGTGATGTTGCGAGACATCGCGGAAAAACGAACCCCCGTAGTTTAGTTTTCCTTCGGTTTGGCCATCGTTTGGTAGTTCTTTTCGGGGTTGATGGTGATCTCACCCAAGAAGTTTCCGTCGTCATCGAGCACGCGAATG
>DATHNV010000055.1:0-2052 GCA_035485615.1 Acidimicrobiales bacterium | reverse complement strand
TCGCGCCGTGGGGTCTTTTGATCGGGATAGTGTTGGGGACTGTTGTGGCCGCGACGAGCGTTATCCAGCTTGTTCGTCGCTACCTTTAAACTCGACAGGCCGTGTTAGAAAACCTACCCACCGACACTCTGCCGCGGCTCCTGCGCCGAACCACCCTGACCGCCGTGGTGGTGGGAGCGGTGGGCTTCCTCGTCGCGATTTTCGTGGCCCCGCCCCTCGGAGCGCTCGGGCTCGTCCTTGGCATGGGACTGGCCGTAGGCAACTTTCGTCAACTCGCTCGGCGCTCGTCCCGCGTTGAGGTTCGAGGTGAGCAGAGCACCAAGGCCGTGCGCCGCCAACTCGGCAGCAACACGATCGCGCGTCTCGGCGCACTGACCGCCCTCGTGCTCCTCCTGCTCTGGCTGAACGCCCCCTTGGGAGTAGGTATTGTGTCGGGGCTTGTTCTTTATCAAATTGTCTTTGTTCTAAACGTTTTGCGAGTGGTAGCCAACCAGGGAGGAGTGCAGTGAGGATGCAGTTCGCGGTGAAGACGATTCCCGTCGGCGTGCACCCCGCGTGGCACATCTTTGGGCTCACCGTCTACTACGACATCGTGCTGTCGACCGTGGTGGCCGCCGTCATCTTCCTCTGGTTGGGCTTCGCCATGGTGAGAAAGGCGACGTCGGGCGTCCCGAACAAGCTGCAGCTGATCTGGGAGATCCTGGTCGAGCAGGTGAGTGACCTCGCCGACTCCGCGATCGGACCTCAGGGCCGGCGTTTTGTCCCCCTGGGCGCGACGCTGTTCTTGTTCTTGCTGATCTGTAACTGGCTCGACTTTCTGCCCACGTCAATGCACCCCGGTTCGTCGGGCGCCATTCTGCCCGCGCCCACCGGCGACGTGAACCTGCCGCTTGCGCTCGTGGCCTTTGTCATCATCTGGGTCCACATCGAGTCCGTACGCGCGCGCGGTTTCGGAGGGTACATCAAGCACTACTTCAAGCCCTTTGGTGCACTCGCGCCGATCAACGTCATCGAAGAGATCACCAAGCCCATCACGATGACCTTCCGTCTCTTCGGCAACATCTTCTCGGGCGGGCTCTTCGTTGTCGTGCTGCTCACCTTGTTGCCGGTCTACGTGACCTGGCCCTTTGAGATCGCGTGGAAGTTCTTTGACACCGGACTGCTCGGCACGATCCAGGCGTTTATCTTCATGCTCCTCACGATCCTGTACTTCGGGTTCGCGATGAGTCACGACGAAGACGAACACCCCGTTTCTCAATTAGAGACGTCTCACTAGGAAAATCCAGGAGGAAGCAACAATGGCAACAGATTCATCGAGCATCAGCGATGCGGTCCGCAACGCGGGCGCCCTCGTCGGCGGCGGTCTCGCCCTCGGTGGTGGCGCGATCGGTGCTGCGATAGGTGACGGTCTGGCCGGTAGCCAGACGATTGCCGCGATCGCGCGCCAGCCCGAGATTGAAAACAAGGCGCGCACCTACTTCTTCTTGACCGTCGGTCTCGTCGAAGCCATGTACTTCATCAACTTGCTGTTCATGGTCGTCTTCGTCTACGTGTTCAAGAAGCAATAGGACCGACGGAACGACGCGGAGCACGCGCTCTATGAAAGAAGGTCTCTCGAGATGATTGGTACGTCAATCTTTCTCCTCCCCAACGGCACGTTCTTCGTGGAACTGGCCGTCTTCGTGGCGATATTCCTCATCGCGAAGCGATACATCTTTCCCGTGATCAACAAGATGCTCGTGGATCGACAGGAGAAGATCCGCACCTCGCTCGAGGCGGCGGACGCGGCACGCGCCGAGGCGGCCGCGGCCGACGACGCGCGCGACAAGGTGCTCGCCGACGCTCGCGAGCAGGCCCGCACCATCGTGGCGGGCGCTCAAGAGACCTCCGATCAGCTGAAGGCCGAAGCGGTGGGCCGCGCGCAAGCCGAGTACGACCGTATTTTGGCGACCGCGTCGAGCGAAGTGGCCTCGGCGCGCCAGCACGCCGTCGATGAGGCCTCGGCTCGCATCGGCGAGATTGTTTTTGACCTCGTGTCCAAGATCGTGGGAC
>DATHNV010000054.1:0-4499 GCA_035485615.1 Acidimicrobiales bacterium | reverse complement strand
CTCCACCGTTCTCGGTTCGCCCGACGTAGTCCTTGCACGTGCGGCCGCTCAGCGACTCCCACTGAAAAGCGCCAAAGCCGTCGCTCGGGCTGGAAAAGTCGACTGACTCCAATCTGAGCGACGACGA
Source organism: Acidimicrobiales bacterium (assembly GCA_035485615.1). Lineage (GTDB taxonomy): Bacteria > Actinomycetota > Acidimicrobiia > Acidimicrobiales > RAAP-2 > RAAP-2. The sequence continues at coordinate 4,372 of DATHNV010000054.1, read as the reverse complement.
AAAGGACGAGGTTGACACGGCGAACGATGCGCCTTGAGTGGTGCCAATGACGAGGAAAACGCTGATCAGCGAGGTCGCCAGCGACATCGCCACGACGCGACGGCTCCGTGACGCGAAACGCGCATTCGACCCCGCGATCCATCGCTTCGTCACTGCCGATACACCGCGAAACTCTGACACGTTCGCAACGTAATTCAGGCGAGGCGGATTCACCCACTTTGACATCGAATCGTAAATGGACGGGGTCCGCTCAGTTCAAAAGTTTGTTGACGAGGACCATCACGCGATACGCGATCGCATTACGAATCTCTCGAACTTCAGAGAGGTCTTTTCCGCTGGGATCCTCCAGTTCCCAGTCCTCGTAGCGCTTGCCCGGGTAGACCGGGCACGCGTCACCACAGCCCATGGTCACAATGACGTCGGCGTCGCGACCCATCTGGTCGGTCAGCTTCTTCGGCGACTCATTCGAGATGTCGATGCCCAACTCCTTCATCGCCTCGATGACCACAGGATTCAACATGTCGCCGGGATCGGATCCGGCGGAGTCGATGACGATTCGACCTTTGGACATCTCGCGCGCGAACGCCGCCGCCATTTGCGAGCGTCCTGCGTTGTGCACGCAGAGAAAGAGAATGTGCGGTGTTTTCGATTTGCTCATGAAGGAGACCCCTCGGGGACGAGAGCGTCCGTCACGCGAGCGGCGTCGAGCGGCGTGAAGTTGGTGAAGAGTGCCTTCACCAGTGCAAAGCCCACGACTCCCCCGACGATCTCGGCGCCGACGAACAGAGGCGCGGAGGCGGGCGCGATGCCGGCGAACGAGTTCGAGAACATGCGACCGACCACGATGGCCGGATTGGCGAAGCTCGTCGAGCTCGTAAAGAAGTAGGCGCCCGCGATGTATGCGCCCACCGCAGCCGGGGCGAGTGAGCTGCGCTTCGCTTTCGCTAAGGCGAAGATCACGAGGACAAGCCCGGCCGTCGCAGCGACCTCAGAGAACCCGTGGGCGAGAGTGGCCCGATGGTCGCTCGAGAGTGAGATCGCTGACCCCGAAAACATCAAGTTGGCGAGAATCGCGCCACTCGTGCAGCCGGCAACTTGCACGACGAGATACCAGCGTGCGGTGCGCCAGGAGATCCCGCCAAACGCCGCGTCGACGAAGGAAATAATGGGGTTGAAGTGGGCGCCGGAGATCGGACCGAGCGTGGCGATAATGACGTAGAGGCCCAGCCCGGTGGCCGCGGCGTTCTCGAGCAGCTCGAGGCCAATCGCGTGTGGAGAGTACGTCTGCGCCGCGATACCCGAGCCGATGACGATCGTCGCCAGCAACAAGCTGCCGAGATACTCGGCGAGCGCCTTTCGCCACAGTGGCGTGTCGCTCAGCAGCACGCGGAGTCGCCGATCGACGCAGAACAGCACGTGTCGTCGCCCGTGATGCCCGCCGGACTGAGCGAGTCCTCGAGCACCGTGTACACCTCCCACGGTGAGCCGTCGACGCCGTCAACCCACACTTTGTCCTGTACGGCGAAACAGCAGGTCGTGGACTCCTCGAAGCGCGTCTCAAGCCCGACGCTCGAGAGATAGTTCGACGCCTCGGTCACTTCCTCGGTGGAGAAGACCTCGACACCCAGATGATTGATCGATCCGGGGGCTCCCCCACCCTCAATGAGCACCAACTTGAGCGGTGGCTCGTCGATGGCGAAGTTGGCGTAACCGCTGCGGACCTTCGCGGGCTCGGAGTGGAAGAACTTGGAGTAGAACTCGACCGCCTCGTCGAGATTGGAGACATTCAGGGCAAGCTGGATGCGCGACACGTTGACTCCTTACATTGATGACCGTGAATGTAAAGGTAGTCGTCACATTGATGGTTGTCAATGTTACGCTTCGAGGATGGCCCGCCTGATACCTCTGGCAACGATCAAGGGCGCGGCGGCAGCCTGCTGCAGCCCGCTGAGCGAGAGCGAACTCAGCGAGAGCGAAGCGCAACAGGCAGCAACGATCTTTGGCGCACTCTCCGACCCGGTGAGGCTTCGCATGCTCTCGCTCATCGCCACTGAATCCGAGGTGTGTAGTTGCGCGCTCGAGGAGCCCCTGGGCAAGAGTCAGCCCACCATCTCTCATCACACACGCATCCTCGCGGAGGCTGGTCTGATCGAGGGTGAGAAACGAGGACGCTGGATGTGGTGGCATGTGGTGCCCGAACAGCTCAACAGCGTCGCCAACATTCTGGCCACGACTCGAGTGACTCACTAGTTTCCGCGACTAACTCTCTCTGTCATGCCAGACTCAGTTGTTCATGAACGACGACGGCTCGCTTCCGCAGGCGAACGCTGTATCGCTGGCGACCATCGCGCGCGAGTGGACCCGGTTGGGTTGCATCGGCTTTGGCGGACCGCCGACTCACATCATTTTGCTGCGCCGATTGTGCGTAGAGGAGCGCCATTGGCTTGACCCCGAAGAGTTCGAGGACGCCATTGCCGCCACGAATCTCCTTCCCGGTCCCGCGTCCACACAGTTGGCGATCTTCTGCGCGTGGAAACTGCGTGGCGTTCGTGGGGCAATCATCGGGGGCCTTGGGTTCATCTGCCCGGGACTTCTTCTCATCATTGCGTTATCAGCCGTCTTCCTCGCCAAGCATCCACCCAGCGGCATCCTCGGGGCTGCCGCGGGAGCAGGGGCGGCGGTACCCGCGGTCGCTCTGCACGCGGCACGCGGACTGCTGCCGGCCAGTTGGAGGCGAATCGGGAGCACGGGCATTCAACAAGATCGCTGGGTCGGGTACGCGATCGTGGGTGGGGTGTGCGCGGCGCTGTTTGGTGAGTACCTCGTGATCGCTCTGATCGCGTGCGGAGTCGTGGAGATCGTGATTCGCCGGCGCGACACGCTCGGCGGGGCTGGATTCTCGCGGTCACTCCTCGTGGGAGCCGTCCACACGACCGCCATCGGGGGGTTTGCCGCCCTCAGTTGGGAGGCGCTCAAGGTGGGCGCCCTCTCCTACGGCGGCGGTTTCGTCATCATTCCCCTCATGCAGCACGACGCGGTGACCACCTACCACTGGATGACGGGACCACAGTTCCTGAACGCGGTGGCCCTCGGCCAAGTCACGCCCGGTCCGGTCGTCCAGACGGTGTCGGTCGTGGGATACGCCGCGGCCGGGGTGGGCGGTGCATTCCTGGCCGCGGCACTCGCGTTCGCCCCGTCGTTCGCCTTCGTCATCGCGGGCGGTTCGAAGTTCAGTGCGATTCGCTCCAACGAGGGTGTCCAGTCCTTCTTCACCGGCGCGGGACCTGCCGTCATCGGGGCCATCGCGGGTTCGGCGATTCCGTTGGGCCTGTCCCTGCATCAGTATTGGCAGATACCGGTCCTCGCGGGTGCGTTGGTCTGGCTACTCCTCGCGCGTCGCAGCGTCGTGGGCTGCCTTCTCGCCGCGGGGGTGATCGGAGCCATCTTGGGTCTCGTGGGAGTCCACGTGTAACTGACCACTCCGACCTCGCGGGTCGCGAGCTTTCGGATGGTCAGGTTCGACTGAACACTACGAGCGAGCGAAGTTCCAGACTTGGCCTGTGTACTCGCTCACGAGGTGCGACACCATCGATCGCGCCGACTCGTCGGGGGTGATCAAGGTGCCGCCCTCGTGCATGTCGACGAAGCGCTGGTGCAAAGCCTCGCCGATCTGCTCACCGGGTTGGCGCCGGATCCACGCCTGCATCTCGGTGTCAACCGTTCCCGGTCGATAGACGTTCACCGTCACGCCAGTACCGGACAACTCGGCGGCCAAGTTCAAAGAGTGACCCTCGAGCGCGGCCTTGGACGTCGCGTACGCGTTGCCGCCGATCATCGAGCCCGGCCTCGACACGATGCCACTCGACACGTTGACCACTCTCCCCCACCCTCGCGCGAGCATGCCCGGCAATAAGCCCAGGGTGAGTTGAACCGCCCCGAAGACGTTGACTTGCATCGCCGCGCGCCACTCAGCCGGATCCACCGTTGCGGTTGCCCCTAGTGGCCACACGACTGCCGCGTTGTTGATCAGAATGTCGACAGCCCCTCCGGCATCGCGGATCGCATCCAACGCCCGCAAGACGGACGCAGGGTCGCCGACGTCTGTCGAGATCACCATCGCCTCACCGTGTTCGCGCGCCAGAGCGGCCGTCTCGTTCAGCTCACTTTCGGTACGCGCGAGCAAGATCACCGTTGCGCCGTCATGAGCCAGGGCGATCGCGGTCGAGCGACCGATACCTCGACCCGCGCCGCTCACCAGTGCGGTTCGTCCACGAAGGTCGCCGGTCATAGGGTCCCGAGCACCGCCGTCACGTCCTGGGGATCGACGCGAACACGCCAGTCCGCATTGACGAACGCGGCGCGCACCACGCCC
>DATHNV010000053.1:0-8783 GCA_035485615.1 Acidimicrobiales bacterium | reverse complement strand
AGCGGTCGGTTCTTGATGAGTACACCGATCTGCTGGACGAGGTGTAGACCCTCGACGAAGTCGAGGTTCATCTTCCAGTTGCCGATCACGAGGGGCCGCTTGACGTCAACCACGAGCGGACCACGGACTTTCTCGCAACGCACGAAGACCGGGCAGATCTCCGAACTCCACCAACTCCAGCGACGCCCCACCGCCGGTGGAGATAAAGCTCATGTCGTCGGCCAGCCCGTACTGGCTCACGGCCGAGACCGAGTCCCCGCCGCCCACCACGCTGATGGCGGGCGAGGCCGCGATGGCGCGTGCGATGGCCTCGGTGCCTCGACCGAGACGCGGGTCCTCGAACACCCCCATGGGGCCGTTCCAGAGAACCGTACGCGCACTCGCCAGGGCGGCCTCAAAGATCTCGACCGTGTCCGGTCCGATGTCCAGACCGCCATACCCGTCGGGAATGTCCGCCCCGAAGTCGACCACTTCGTCGTCTCCCCCGTCGGGGCCAAAGGCCGCGCCGTCCGGCAGGCCTCGCGAGTCGACCGGGACGAGCACATTGCCACCCTCCAGCAGCGACCGGCACTCCTCGACGTAGCGCTCGTCGAAGAGCGAGCTGCCGATCGTGTGGCCTTCGGCCACACGAAACGTGTAGGCCATCCCGCCGCCCACGATCACGAGGTCCGCTTTGGCGGCGAGCACCTTCATGATGCCGAGCTTGTCCTTCACCTTGGCGCCGCCGGTGACCGCAATGAACGGACGTTCGGGGGAGTCGAGTAGTGCGAGCAACGTGGCGACCTCTCGACTGAGATTGGGACCGGCGGCACTCGGCAAGATCGTCGGGGGCACCATGATCGAGGCGTGCGCGCGGTGCGAGGCGCCAAAGGCCTCGTTGACGTAGTAGTCAAACCCCGCGACCAGCGACGCCCCAAAGTCGGGGTCGTTGGCCTCTTCACCCGGGTGAAAGCGCAGGTTCTCGATCAGTTCAACCTCGGGGCAGAGCACGGCCAGCCGGCGGCGCAACGGCTCGACGCTGTACCTCTCGTCGACTTGACCGTTGGGGCGCCCAAAGTGCGTCGCCGCCACGACGCTCGCCCCTCGTTCGAGCAGCGTGGCGAACAGCGGCAGCGCCGCGCGTAGTCGAAAGTCGTCGGTGACTTCGAGTACGCCATTGACTTCGGCGACCGGCGCGTTGAAGTCGACGCGCACGAAGACCCGTTTACCCGAGAGGTCGCCCCACGCGTCGATCGATGGCAGAGGGGCCGGCACTAGCGCGAGACGTAGTGCGCGAGGTCGACGAGCCGGTTGGAGTATCCCCACTCGTTGTCGTACCAGCCAAAGACCTTGACCAGGCTGCGCGCGTCGTCCAGGCGCTGAACCATCGTCAAGAGCGAGTCGAAGGTGCACGACGCCGGGCTGCCCACGATGTCTGACGACACGATCGGCTCGTCGGTATACACCAGGTACCCCGACAGCGGACCGGTGCTCGCCGCCGCGCGAAAGGCCTCGTTGACCGCCTCCACACTGGTCGTGGGCAGCACGGCCGTGAAGTCGGTGATCGAACCCACCGGGATCGGCACACGTAGCGACGTGCCATCGAGTTTGCCCTTCATCGCACTCAGCACCAGGCTCGTCGCGCGGGCCGCCCCGGTCGCGGTCGGCACGATATTGATCGCGGCCGCGCGAGACCGGCGCATGTCCTTGTGCGCGAGGTCGAGCAGGTTCTGATCGTTGGTGTAGGCGTGGACGGTCGTCATGAGGCCGGCCTCTACGCCGAAGGCGTCGTCGAGGACCTTGACCATCGGGACGAAGCAGTTCGTCGTGCACGAAGCGTTCGAGATGACCAGGTCGGTCTCGGCGTTAAAGGAGTCTTCGTTGACGCCCATTACGAAGGTCGCGTCGGCGTCGCCCGAGGGAGCAGAGATGATCACGCGCTTCGCTCCGGCGCTCAGGTGCTTTGCCGCGGCGTCGCGCGACGTGAAGATGCCCGTGGACTCGATGACCACGTCAATGTCGAGGTCACCCCAGGGCAGCAGCGCGGGATCGCGCTCGGCGAACACCTGGATGGTGGAGTCACCGACCTGAAGCGAGTTCTCGCCCGCCTGCACGTCGACCCCCAAGACGCCCTGGGTCGAGTCGTACTTGAGGAGATGGGCGTTCGTCGCCGTCGGCACCAGGTCGTTGACCGCGATGACCTCCACCTCGGGGTTGACGAGGACGGCGCGCAGGAATCCTCGCCCGATGCGCCCAAATCCATTAATCGCGACCCGTGTTGCCACCGGCGTCTCCTTCGCTGTGGTGCGCTGTCGTCGCATTCTCGAAGACAGTCACCGCCAATTTTTGCACATCGTGCACGAGCCCATTTCCGCCCGCGAGGTCTGCCACCACCGTCGCAACGGTCGCTTCATCGTGGGCGAAGGGTGAACGCTCGTCGACCAGCACCAGATCGACCTCCACGCCGTGGCGCGAGAGGGCATCGAGGTGATCCTGGAGGGTGAAACCCTCGGTCTCGGGGATCTCGGCTCGCAGATTGGCGACGTAGATCTTCTTGGCCCTGGTGCCCGCGAGGGCCTGGGTGATGCCCGGCACCACACAGGCGGCGATCACACTCGTGAAGAGCGAACCCGGGCCGATCACCACGACGTCGGCTCGCTCGATCGCTTCGACCGCCGCCATGGACGCCGCAGGGTGCGAGGGTTCGAGACTGACGCGTCGAATCGTCGAGGACTTGGCCACGCTGGTCTGACCACGCGTGTCGCCCTCCTCGGTCGTCGCCAACAGAACGACGCCTTCGGTGCTCGCGGGCACGATGGTGCCCGTCACGCCCATCACCTGGGCGATCGCATGCACCGACTCTTCTAAGTCACCCGTCGCATCGATCAAGCCCACCAGGAGCAGATTGCCCACGGCGTGACCACTGAGTTCGCCGACGGAAAATCGGTGCTCGAAGGACGTGGTCAGGGGATTCTGCGGATCGGCCAGGGCCACGAGGCACTTGCGCAGATCACCCACCGCCGCGACGTTCAACATGGCCCGGAGCCGACCGGTCGATCCCCCATCGTCGGCCACCGACACCACGCCCGTGACTTCGCCCGAGAGTCGTTTGAGGGCGCGCAACGACACAGCCGTGCCGTGTCCTCCACCCACCGCGACGAGCTTCATCGAGCAATATCGCGGTGAAAGACCGGGGTCTCGACGTGCAGGCGACGTCGGACCTCCTCACCGATAGCCACGCTGCGGTGGCGGCCCCCGGTGCAGCCGATCGCGATCGACAAGTACGACTTGCCCTCGGCCGCGAAGGCCGGAATCTGCCACTCGAGCATGCGCACCACGTCATCGATGAAGTGCTGGGCGGGTTCTTGTTCGAGCACGTAGGCAGCGACCGGTTCATCTAGCCCCGTGAGCGGTCGCAGCTCGGGGATCCAGTGCGGGTTGGGCAGGAACCGGCAGTCAAAGACGATGTCGACGTCGCTCGGAATCCCGTAGGTATAGCCAAACGAGACGAGCGAAACTCGCAATGACTCCATCGCGTCCACGTCGGTAAACATCTCGACGATACGCCGGCGCAGTTGGTTGGTGTTGATCGGCCCGGTATCGATGACGAAGGCCGCCGCGTCGCGGATCGGGGCGAGCAGAGCGCGCTCGTGAGCGATCGAGTCGGCGAGCGTCGCCTCATCTAAGGGGTGACGACGACGAGTTCCCTCGTAGCGGCGAATGAGGACGTCATCGGGCGCGTCAAGGAAGAGGATCTTGGCGTCGCCGTGACGCTGGGCCAGATCCTCTCGGACTTCCAGGAGGGCCTCCGGTTCAAGACCGCCCGAGCGACCGACGATGAAGGCGATGCCGGGATACTCGTGGGCATCGGCCGAGGCGAGTTCACCCACCCGACCTACCAGTTCCAGGGGGAGATTATCGATCACGAACCAGCCGAGGTCGTCGAGGGCCGCGGCCACGGTCGAGCGCCCCGCGCCCGACATGCCCGTCACTACCAAGACCTCACTCATCGTCCCTGTCCTTTGTGGGTCGCGGCGCTGCGGGCGCCTGCAAGTGATCGTAGAGCCTGGTCGCGACGTCGCTCGGCAGCCACGACAGCGCCGTCAACTCCTCGAGGGTCGCGTGGCGCAACTCGTTGAGCGAACCGAACACGTCTAGGAGGCGGTCACGACGTGACGGGCCGAGTCCTTCGATGCCTTCGAGTGAGGACGCCACCATCGACTTGCCGCGCTTGGATCGGTGAAACGTGATCGCGAATCGGTGCGCCTCGTCGCGAATGCGTTGGACCAAGTACAGGCTTTCCGATCCGCGTTCCAGCGCGATGGGCGTCGATGAGCCCGGGCGAAAGAGGAGTTCTTCACGCTTAGCCAGGGCCGCGAACTCCACCAGACCACTGAGCTCCAGCGAGCGCGCGGCCTTCTCGGCCGCGTGCAGTTGGGGCACTCCACCGTCGATGATGATCAGATCGGCGCGTCGAAACTTGGTGTCGTCCTGGTGCTCTTCCCAGTGGGTCAGACGTCGACGCACGACCTCTTCCATCGCGCCCACGTCGTCGTTGCCCAAGACCTCGCGCACGTTGAAGTGGCGGTACTCGGCCTTGACCGGTAGCCCGTCTTCGAAGACGACCATCGAGCCCACGTAGTTGGTGCCTTGAAGGTGGCTCATATCGAAGCACTCAATGCGGTACGGCGGCTGTTCCAGGCCGAGTGCGGTACCGAGTTCCTGGAGGGCGCGCGAGCGCACGTTGTGGTCGGCCTGGCGGCGCAGTGAGTCACGCGCGATCACCGACTCGGCGTCGTGGGCGGCCAGTTCCACGACGCGCTTGCGCCGTCCGCGCTGGGCAAACGTCACCTCGACGGGCTTGTCGCGCAACCCGCTCAGATACTCGTGCACCAAATTCGTCGCGAGTTCCTCGCGCTGGACCACAATCACTCCAGGCACGGACTCGGCGTCGAGGTACATGTCGGTGAGGGCGTTCTCCAGCATCTCGGGGTCACCCTCGTCCATTGAACGATCCACCAGGTGCACCGTGCGCCCGATGATGCGGCCGTGACGCACCCGAAACCGCACGATGGCGGCGCGCGATCCGGCACTCGCGATCGCGATCACGTCCAGATTGGAGTGCGTATCGAGAACCACGCTCTGGGCGCTGGCCGCTCGTTCGAGTGCCTCGAGACCGTCGCGCGCGGCCGCGGCCGCCTCGTAGTGCTGGCTCTCGGACGCTTCGCGCATCTGGGAGCGCAGCCGGTCGCGCAAGACTCGCACGTCGCCTTCGAAAAATCGCTCCCAGGAGTTCAGCAACTCGACGTACCCCTCGGTGTCGATCTTGCCGACGCACGGCCCCGAACACTTTCCGATGTCGTAGAGCAGGCACGGTCGTCCGATGCGCTGTTGGTACTGAAACTTGTGCCGGGAACACGAACGCAGCGGAAAGGCCTGCAGGAGCTCATCCATGGTGGCGCGAACCGCCCGCACGTCCACGAAGGGACCGAAGTAGCGCACGCCCTTGGAGTGCGCGCCGCGCGTGAGGTACGGCGCGGCGAAGGGAGTGCGGTAGTCCAAGGCCACGAAGGGGAAACTCTTGTCGTCTTTGAGGCGCATGTTGTAGCGCGGCTGGTTCGCCTTGATCAGCTCGTTTTCGAGGATGAGGGCGTCGACCTCGTTGGGCGTGACGATCCACTCGACGCTGGTGGCCTCGTTCATCAGCAGTTGGGTCTTCTCGCTCAGCCCCGACTCACGCTGAAAGTAACTCGAGAGGCGCTGGGCGAGAACCCGCGCCTTGCCCACGTAGATGATCGCCCCGCGCTCGTTACGAAACAGGTAGCACCCGCTCTCGCGCGGTATGCCGGTGGGTTTCGCCAACATCAGGCGTGGCCGTGACCGGCGAGCACCTCTCGTAGGACCGTGCCCGTCGCGGTGGGCAGCTCGGCGATCTCTTCGGGGGTGCCCTCGCCCACCACTTCTCCCCCGCGCCGTCCGCCCTCGGGTCCCAGATCGATCACCCAGTCGGCGGTCTTGACAACGTCGAGGTTGTGCTCGATGACGAGCACCGTGTTGCCCTGATCGACCAGACGGTGCAGCACGTGCAGGAGTCGATTCACGTCGTCGAAGTGTAGGCCGGTCGTCGGTTCGTCCAGCACGTAGAAGGTGTGACCGGTCGGTCGACGCGCCAGTTCGGTGGCGAGCTTCACGCGTTGGGCCTCGCCGCCCGACAGGGTCGGCGCGGGCTGGCCCAGGCGCACGTAGCCCAGCCCGACGTCAAAGAGGCTCTGGACGTGGCGCAGGATCTGGGGCTGGCGCTCGAAGAACTGCAGTGCTTCGCTGATCGACATGTCCAGCACGTCGGCGATGCTCTTGCCCCGGTACAGGATCTCCAGGGTCTCGCGGTTGTAGCGCGCGCCGTTGCAGACATCGCAGTTCACGTAGACGTCGGGCAGGAAGTGCATCTCGATCTTGATGGTGCCGTCGCCCGAACAGGCCTCACAGCGCCCGCCCTTTACGTTGAAGGAGAAGCGCCCCTGCTGGTAGCCGCGCACCTTGGCCTCTTGGGTCTCGGCGAAGAGCTTGCGAATTTTGTCGAACACGCCCGTGTACGTGGCCGGATTCGAGCGAGGGGTGCGTCCGATGGGCTGCTGGTCCACCGCCACGACTTTGTCGAGGTTCTTCACCCCAAGGATGGTGTCGTGCTCGGCCACCACCGTCTTGGCCCGGTTGAGTTGGCGCTCGAGCGAGGCGAGCAGAATCGCGTTGATGAGCGAGGACTTGCCCGAGCCCGAGACCCCGGTCACGGCCACGAAGTCCCCCAGGGGGATCTCAACGGTGATGTTCTTTAAGTTGTTAGCGCGCGCACCCTTGATCGTGAGTTTCTTGCCGTCGCCCACGCGACGCTCCGTCGGTATGGCGATGGACTTCTTTCCAGAGAGGTACTGACCGGTGATGGACTTCTCATTGGCGAGCAGCGCTTCGTAGCTGCCGGCGTGCACGACCTCGCCGCCGTACTCCCCCGCGCCGGGGCCGATGTCGACGACGTAGTCGGCCAAGCGGATCGTCTCTTCGTCGTGCTCGACCACGATGACCGAGTTACCGATATCGCGCAGCCGCTCCAGGGTCGCGATCAGTCGACGGTTGTCGCGCTGGTGCAGCCCAATGGAGGGCTCGTCGAGCACGTAGAGCACGCCGACGAGGTAGCTACCGATCTGGCTGGCCAGACGGATCCGCTGCGCCTCGCCACCCGAGAGCGTGGCCGACGCGCGGCTCAAGGTGAGATAGTCCAGCCCCACGTCCATCAGAAAGGTCAGTCGCTCGACGATCTCTTTGATGACCTGGCGTGCGATGGTCTCTTCGCGCTTGGTCAGCTTGAGCGCCGCGAAGTAGTCGATCGCTTCGTCGATCGTCATGGAGTTGACCTGAGCGATGTTGTGATCGTGCACGCGCACCGCGAGTACTTCGGGCTTGAGGCGCTGGCCGTGGCAGGTGGTGCACTCGACCTCGCGCATGTACTGCTCGGCCTGCTCGCGTGACCAGTCGCCGTCGGCCTCGTTGCGCTTGCGCTCGAGCCACTCGACGATGCCGTTGTACGTCGTCTCGTAACTGCGCACCCGACCGTAGCGGTTGCGATACTTGACGGGCACCGACTTGCTGTCGACGCCATAGAGGACGAGCTTCTTGTCTTTAGCTTTGAGCTTCTTCCAGGGCGTGTTCACGTCGAAACCGCCGAGCGTCGCGATGCCCTCGATGAGTCGCTCGAAGTACTTAAAGCGCGTCCCCGACCACGGGGCGAGCGCTCCCTCGGCTAGCGAGAGATCCTCGTCGGGTACCACAAGGTCTGGCGCGACCTCAAAGCGCGTCCCGAGTCCCGTGCAGACCGGGCACGCGCCGTAGGGCGAGTTAAACGAGAAGTCGCGCGGCGCGAGCTCAGAAAAGCTGATCCCACAGTTCAGACACGCCATCTTCTCGGAGTACTGGACCGTCTCGTCGGGATCGAGAAACAGGAACTTGACCACACCCTTGGTGAGCTTGAGGGCGGCCTCCACCGACTCAGTGAGCCGCTGGCGGTTCGATTTCTTCACGCTCAGACGGTCCAGCACGACGTCGATGGTGTGCTGTTCGTAGCGCGCGAGGGTCAGCGTGTCGCGCTCGGAGAGCTCCATCACGACGCCGTCCACACGCACACGTGAGAAGCCTTGCGCGGCCAGCTCGTTGAGCAGAGTGCTGTACTCGCCCTTTCGACCCTCCACCACGGTCGCCAACACGAGGAACCGCTGGCCGTCGGGCCGTTCCAGCACTTGATCGACGATCTGCTGGGGGGTCTGGCTGGTGATCGCGCGACCGCAGGTGGGACAGTACGGCACCCCGATGCGCGCAAAGAGCAGACGCAGGTAGTCGTGAATCTCGGTGATGGTGCCCACCGTGGATCGTGGGTTGCGTGACGCAGTCTTCTGGTCGATCGAGATCGCGGGTGAGAGCCCTTCGATGAAGTCGACGTCGGGCTTGTCCATCTGGCCGAGGAACTGACGGGCGTAGGCCGAGAGACTCTCGACGTAGCGACGCTGGCCCTCGGCGTAGATCGTGTCGAAGGCGAGCGAAGACTTACCCGATCCCGAGAGACCGGTAAAGACCACGAACTGGTCCCGTGGGATCTCCACGAACAGGTTCTTCAGGTTGTGTTCGCGCGCGCCGCGAACGACAAGAGTGTCCGGCACGCTCGGAGACTATCGGCCTTTAACCGACGTCTTTCAGCTCGCGACGAAGCGTCCTGACCTCGTCGCGAAGCCGTGCCGCATACTCGAAACGCAGTTCGAGTG
>DATHNV010000052.1:0-2218 GCA_035485615.1 Acidimicrobiales bacterium | reverse complement strand
GAGGACCTCGAGATCACGTTGCCTCGTCTCTTGGCCCTTCGATCTCTGGGCGTACGACTCGCGATCGATGACTTCGGGACCGGCTACTCGTCACTCAGCTACCTCGCCGACTTGCCCATTAACTTCGTCAAGATCGACAAGTCCTTCGTCGACCGAATCGCCTCGGGCGCAGAAGGCTCGGCCGTCGTTCGCGGGGTCATCGATCTCAGTCGGGCGATGGGCTTTACGTGCGTCGCAGAAGGCGTGGAGCAAGAGGTGCAGAGTCGCATTCTCGAGGAACTGGGGTGCGACTTCCTCCAGGGATACTTGTTCGGTCGGCCGGCTAACCAAGAAGACGTACTTGAGCAATTCAAGAGGCTGCGACTCGGTACGGCGGCCCTGCGAGGATGACGAGGGAGCGGTGAGCTACTGCTCGCTGCGTGGTGAAGTCGACCGAAATGTCGGCGATTCACACTGTTCAGGGTCCAAATAGCGAGAGTACGGTGGCAGATGACACTGGACGTTCTAGAACCCTGAGGAGACTGACATGCCAAACGACTTCGCCGTGGACATTGCCAAGATTCGAGAAGAGGCGCGCCAACACATTAAGCAAGGTGCGCTCATGCCGACCGACACGACCAACGTCACCCAGGTCATCGATGTGCTCAATAAAGTTGTCGCAAGCGAGATGGTCTGCTACCTGCGCTACACCCAGAACGCGATCGTGTGCCAAGGCATCAACCGCGAACAGGTGGCCGCAATGTTCGTGGATCACGCCAACGAAGAGCTGGGTCACTTTCAACGCGTGTCGGATCGCATCAACCAGCTCGGCGGAACGCCGGACCTCAACCCCGCGACCCTGATGGAACGGGCCATCACCGATTACAAGGCGCCGAGCGACGAGACCGATCTGCAGGGGATGATTCGCGAAAACCTGATCGGCGAGCGCATCGTCATCGAGGTCTATACCGAGATCGTTCGGTGGCTTGGCGACGCTGACATCACGACGCGACGCATGATGGAGCAGATTCTCAAAGAGGAAGAAGATCACGCCGACGAGCTCAACGACCTCTTCGAGGGCTGAGTTCGGTGGGTTCGTCGATATAGAAAGCGACTAGTCAGCGACGGTTGCCGCCGCCGCTTCGCCAAGATCGCACTCGATGCCCATCGACTGAAGGCCGAGGCCGAGCGACTCGACGGCGACGAGCACATCTTCGACCGTGGCGCGAAGCCCCGTGTGTCCGATGCGAAGCGCTTGCGTGGGAGCACCCGGGGCGGGACCGACGATTGACGTGGGGCCACCGTTGAAGGAAGACCGCACGGCTGCCACAAGTTCCTTGACGGCGACGCCCGCGGGAACGCTCACCGTCGTTGCGACGGCGGCGGCATCGCTGTCGTTCTCAACCCATAGGTCAAGTCCGAGCGCGCGAATCCCTCGACGACAGGCGTCGCGAGCCGCGCCGTGACGCGCAATCACGTTGGCCAGGCCTTCCACGTCGATCCGGTCGAGTGTCTCGCCGAGTGCCAACATCTCTAAATGATTGGGGATAGTGGGCAAAACGTCGTGACCCGTGTTGAGCCATTGCTCGCGCCAATCGAGTAGCGATAGGGCCGAGTTTCGGGGGGCCGATGGGTTCGCCGCAATTGCAGCCCAGCCTTCGTCACTGATCACGGCACCGGTCACGCCAGCGGGTCCCCGAGGGCCTTTTGCGCGCTGACGATCGTGATGTCGAGCGCCCAGGCCTCAATCTCCAGAGGCTCCGCACCCACCGACGCCACCGCGTCGACGACGCTGATCGCACCCTTGCTCCGGGCCAGCGCCGCGATCTCATCGAGCGGATTGGTGGCTCCCGTCGCTGCTTCGGAGTGCACGACGCTCACGATGTCAAAGGGCTTTCCTCGACCCAAGGCGTCATCCACTTCTCCAATGCGCACCGCACGGCTGTAGGGAACCCTCAAGTTCTCGACCTCGACTCCTTGATCGGTCAGCCACTTTCCGAAGCCCTCCCCGTAGGGTCCGGTGACGATGTTGAGCGCCCGAGACCCCGGCCGCCCGATGCCGCGAGCGACCGCTTCCAGGGGGACAATGGCTTCGCCCTGCAGGACGAACAGGGAGGGAGCGTCCAGCAGGTGCGCGAAGCGCCGTTCAATCGCGGCGTACCTTGCGGCGTCGATGGTCGGGAGCGGCTGGCTAAATGTCATCGGTTCTCCTTAGTGCGGTTTCGGTTGGTGAGAGGTT
>DATHNV010000051.1:0-3876 GCA_035485615.1 Acidimicrobiales bacterium | reverse complement strand
TCGGGCCTCGTCCAACGCCTCACTCCCCACGATCTCCGCGGCACTCGCCAGGTCGATGTTGAGATCGTGTCCACTCTCCGCCTTGGTTGACGGAGTGAAGATCGGCTCGGGGAACGGATCGGTCAGTCGCATCCCGGCGGGAGCGCTCATGTGATGCACCGTGCCGTTGTCGACATACTCGTCGTACGCCTGGCCGGCGAGGCGACCTCGCACGATGCACTCGAGATTCAACATCGTCGCGCGCCGGACCATCATCGTGCGCCCGTGCAGGTCAGGTTGATCGAAGAAGCCCAGAACCGTCCGGTCAATCACGCGGGGATCGCAACTGACCAGCGCACTCGGCACGTCGGGGGCGACCTCGTTGACCCAGAAGTCGGTCAGTCCCGTGAGTACGCGGCCCTTCTCGGGGATCGGCTCGTTCATCACCACGTCAAAGGCGCTCAGTCGGTCCGTAGCGACCATCAGCATCAAGTCGTCGTCGATCTCGAAGAGGTCGCGCACCTTGCCGGAGTACAGGTGGTGCAGATCCGCGAGACTCACGATATCCACGTTAGCGATGACAAGATTCGACGCCGGTGCGTCAGCAGGCGGTCGAGATCGAAGGCGCGCGCAATCTGCGCGTCGGTCAGCTCGACCTCGTCGTCGCCTTCGATGACCTCACGAAAGTTGCGTCGCTGATCGATCGCCGAACGCGAGTCGCGCTGCACGATGCGGTACGCCTCGTCGCGATTCATGCCTGCCTCGACGAGGGCCGTGAGAATGCTCTGGGAGTAGACGAGGCCGAGAGAGGTCACGTTGAGATTGTCGAGCGCCTGTTCTGCTTGGACGACGACGCCATCGGCCAGCCACGTCGCCTTGCGCAACATGTACACCGTCAGCTGCAACGCGTCGGGCAGCACAATGCGCTCGACACTGGAGTGCGAGATATCGCGTTCGTGCCAGAGCGTCACGTCTTCGAGGCCCGCCTGAAGGTATCCGCGCAACACCCGGGCCATGCCCGCCAGACGCTCGGCGGTCACTGGATTGCGCTTGTGCGGCATGGACGAGGATCCCTTTTGACCCTCGGCGAAGGGCTCTTGCATCTCACCGACTTCGCTGCGCGAGAGGAGGCGCACCTCGGTCGAGAAGTTCTCGATGGATGTGCCGATCGCCGCGCACGCGTAGAGAACTTCGGCGTGACGGTCGCGGGCGATGACTTGGGTCGCGGGCCCCGGCGTAAGACCCAGGTGCGAACACACGTAGTCCTCCACCGCGGGGTCGATGTTGGAGTACGTGCCGACCGCTCCGCTCAACTTGCCCACCGCGATGGCCGCACGCGCGTTCTGCGCCCGTGCGATGTCGCGGTCGACCTGCAGAGCGAAGAGCGCGAACTTCTGGCCGTAGGTCGTGGGCTCGGCGTGCATGCCGTGGGTGCGCCCGAGGACCGGCGAGTCGATCGTCTCGATCGCGCGTCGCGTAAGGGCATCGCGCAGTGCGGTCACCTCGGTGATGACGATGTCCATGGCCTGACTCAGGCAGTAACACAGGGCCGTGTCGACAACGTCGGACGACGTGAGCCCGAAGTGCACCCACGAGCCTTCGGGCATCCCGATGCGTTCTTGGACGACGTCGACAAAGGCGGCCGTGTCGTGGTTGGTGGTCTCTTCTCGCTCGTTCACCGCCGCGACGAAGCCGGCGTCAACGACCGGGCGCCTCGCGCGCAGCGCGGCGGCGTCGGCGCTCGGCAGAACGCCCAGTCCCGCAAGTGCGTCGGCGGCGAGGAGTTCGACCTCGAGCATCGTGTCAAAGCGCGTCTCGTCACTGAAGAGTGCGGCTACGTCCTTGGGGGCGTATCTCGGTATCACGTCTCTCCTTGGCTGGCGCTGAGAGCGATGTCGCTGCGACGCACGCTTCCCTGAAAGGTTATGAGGGCGGCCCCGGCGTAGGCCCGCTCGCGGGCGTCCGCGAGTGTGTCCCCGAGACCGGTCACCGCGAGCACTCGCCCGCCGTTGGTGAGGAATCGGCCTTTGTCATCGCGCTTGGTGCCGGCGTGAAAGACGATCACGTTGTCCATGGCCGTGGCGAGTTGGCCGTCCGCCCCGAGCCCGTCGATGACGTCGCCGGTGCGCGGAGACTGGGGATAGCCCTCGCTCGCCAGCACCACGGTCACGCTCGCGCCCTGGGTGGTCATACTCGCGCCCGCCAACTGACCCGCACCGGTGCGCGCGAGTAGATCGTAGAGACCAGAACCGTAGAGCGGGGCCAGGACCTCGGCCTCGGGATCCCCGAAGCGCACGTTGTACTCGAGCAATTTGGGCCCGGCTGCGGTCAACATGAGTCCCGCGTAGAGGACACCGCGAAAGTCGATGCCACGGAGTTTTAGTTCCGCGAGCGTCGGCGCGACGATGGCGCGCATCACCTCGCTCACGTCGGCATCACGCAGTGTGGCCATCGGCGCGTAGGCGCCCATTCCGCCCGTGTTGGCACCCGCGTCCTGGTCACCGACGCGCTTGTAGTCCTGCGCGCTCGCGAGGACCACGACGTCGGTGCCGTCACAGAGCACGTGCAACGAACACTCGTCACCCACCAGGGCCTCTTCGAGCACGATCGTGCGACCGGCCACGCCGAAGGACTTGCCGGACAACTTGTCCGCGATGTCGCGCTTGGCTTCATCGAGATCGCTCGTCACCAGAACGCCCTTGCCCGCCGCCAGGCCGTCGGTCTTGATCACGTAGGGCGGCGTCATCGTGTCGAGGAAGCCGGCCGCCGCGGCCTCGTCGCTGAAGATGCCGTACGCGGCAGTGGGCACCCCCGCCACGGTGAGGAACTCCTTCATGAAGGACTTGGAACCTTCGAGTTGCGCGCCCGCCTCACCAGGTCCGACGACGGTCTTGCCCTGCTTGCGCAGCCGATCAGCGAGGCCCTCGACGAGCGGCGCTTCGGGACCAATCACGAAGAGATCCGCGTCCAGTTCGGTGGCCGGTGTGGCGACACACGTAAGTCCGTGGGCCGCAATGCCGTCATTCCCCGGGGTGACGGTGACCTCAGAAGACTGCGCCAAGGCGTGGGCCAAGGCGTGCTCTCTCGCCCCCGATCCCACCACGACGCTGCGCGTCATGACGTGCGCACGAACTGTTCGCGCTCCGGTCCGACGCCGACGACCGAGATGGGAGCTCCGATCCTCTCTTCGAGGAAGCGCACGTACGCCAGGGCCAGTGGCGGCATCTGATCGATGTGACTGATCGAGGTGAGATCGCACTGCCAACCCGGCACGGTCTCGTAGATCGGGGTGACCTCGTGCAAGACCGATTGATGAAACGGCATGTGGTTGTAGCGCACGCCCTCGTGCTCGTACGCGACGCACACCCTGATCTCGTCGAACTCATCGAGGACATCGAGCTTGGTGAGAGCGATCTCGGTGAGGGAGTTGAGTCGAACGGCCTGGCGAGCCATGACGACATCAAACCAGCCCACCCGACGCCGCCGACCCGTGTTGGTGCCGAACTCGTGACCGCGCGTGACAAGGTACTCCGCCGTCTCGCCGTCGAGCTCGGTGGGAAAAGGTCCCGCGCCGACGCGCGTCACGTAGGCCTTGGCGATTCCCACCACCGAGGTGATGTCGCGCGGGCCGAGTCCCGAGCCGACGCACGCGCCGCCGGCGACGGGGTTGGACGAGGTGACGAAGGGGTACGTGCCGTGGTCGAGATCCAAGAACGTCGCCTGGGCCCCTTCGAGCAGGATGCGCTTGTCGGCGTCGAGCGCGTCGTGCACCAGGCCGACGGTGTCGGCGATCATGGGCGCGATGCGCGGAGCGAGTTCGTCGAGGTACCGCTCGGCGATGTCCTTGGCACTGATCGCCGGACGGTTATAGATCTTGGTCAGGATCAGGTTTTTCTC
>DATHNV010000050.1:0-18747 GCA_035485615.1 Acidimicrobiales bacterium | reverse complement strand
GCTCCGGTCCTTGACCTTCGTAGCCGTGGGGCAACAGCATGACGACCGAGGCCAACTGACCCCACTTATCTTCGGCCGCGACCAGAAAGTTGTCGACGATGATCTCGGCCCCGTTGGCGAAGTCGCCGAACTGCGCCTCCCAGGCCACCAGGGTGTTCCGGGACTCCACCGAGTAGCCGTACTCAAAGCCGAGCGACGCGTACTCGCTGAGCGCTGAGTCGCGCACAGTGAAGAATCCCGGTGCGCCCATGCTCGCGAGCGGCACGTACTGCTCACCGTTCTCGTAGTCGATGAGAGCAGAGTGCCGATGCGAGAACGTGCCTCGGCGAGTGTCCTGGCCCGTGAGACGCACGTTCGAGCCCTCCAACACCAACGAACCGAGCGCGAACGCCTCACCGAAAGCCCAGTCGACGTCACCCCCCTCCAGCACGGCTAAGCGCTGAGCGAACTGACGCTCCAACTTGGGATGAATGGTGAAGCCCTCGGGAGCCGTAACTGTCGCCTTGGCAATCTCGAGCAACGTCTCTCGCTCGACCCCGGTCTCGGGGGCCGCAGTGTCCACGGGCACCTCAAAGGGGCGCACGCTGTCGAGCACCGGTACCGGAACGGTGCGCACCTCGTCGAGCACACTCTGGAGGCGCGTGTTGAACTCATTGAGCGCGGCTTCGGCCTCTTCGATGGAGATGTCGCCGCGACGCACGAGGGTCTCGGTGTAGATCTTGCGCACCGAGCGCAGTTGATCGATGACCTTATACATCTGGGGCTGGGTGTAGCTCGGGTCGTCGCCCTCGTTGTGGCCGCGGCGGCGATAACACACGATGTCGAGCACCACGTCGCGTTGGAAGGTCTCACGGTACTCAAAGGCGAGTCGCGCCGCCCGCGCACACGCCTCGGGGTCGTCGCCGTTGACGTGAAAGATCGGCGCCTGGACGATCTTGGCGACGTCGGTCGAGTAAAAACTTGACCGCGCCGCTTCGGGGGCGGTCGTAAATCCCACCTGGTTGTTGATGACAATGTGCACCGTGCCACCGATGCGGTATCCGGAGAGCTGTGAGAGGTTCAGGGTCTCGCTCACCACGCCCTGACCCGCGAAGGCCGCGTCGCCGTGAATGAGCAGCGCCAGGTACGGGTGCTCGACCATGGGCAGGGTCTGTTCGGTGCCGTCACTCGGTCGAAGCACCAGGTCCTGCTTGGCGCGCACGATGCCTTCGGCCACGGGCGAGACCGCTTCGAGGTGCGAAGGGTTAGAGGCCATCGACACGTCGATCGTGGCCCCGTTAGGGTTCTTGAACACACCGCGCGCGCCCTTGTGGTACTTGACGTCGCCGCTGCCCTGGACGCTGTCGGGATCGAGGTTGCCCTCGAACTCACTGAAGATGTCGCTGTAGGACTTGCCCACAATGTTGGCGAGCACGTTGAGGCGACCGCGGTGTGCCATGCCGATCACTGCTTCCTTCACGCCGCGGTCGGCCGCTTCATCGAGAATCGTCTGAAGGGCCACGATGGTTGACTCGGCCCCTTCGAGGCCGAAGCGCTTTTGGCCCACGTAGCGCGCGTGCAGGAACGTCTCGAAGACCTCCGCCTCGCTGAGCGAGTTCAAGATGCGCCGCTGCTCGTCGTTGCCGAGTGAGGAGTTCACCCCTTCGACGCGCTCTTGAATCCAGCGCTTCTGGACGGGATCCATGATGTGGCCGTACTCGATGCCGGTGGTGCGACAGTACGCGTCGCGCAAGATCGACAGGATCTTTTCGAGGGTGGCCTCGTGTAGGCCAGCGAGCCCGTCGACGACGAAGGATCGTTGCAGGTCCCAGATCGTGAGGCCGTACGTGGAGAGCTCGAGCTCGGCGTGCGTTGGCGGTGGTTCGTTGCTCAAGGGGTTGAGGTGAGCGTTGAGGTGTCCGCGAACTCGATACATGTTGATCAGCGACTGGACGCGAATCTGCTTCAAGATCCGCTCGGCCTCGTCGTCGTCGACCGCGTTGAGGTCCTTCGCCCAGCGCGCGGGCTCGTAGGGCACGCCCAGCGACGCGAAGACGTCGTCGTAGAAGTCGTGCGCCCCGGTCAGGCACTCGGCGACGTACTTGAGAAAGAGGCCCGACTCCGCGCCTTGGATAATGCGGTGGTCGTACGTGGAGGTGAGTGTCATGACCTTGCCGACACCTAGTTCGGCCAGAGCGCGCGGGTCCGCCGCTTCGAAGCCGGCGGGCCAGGCGAGCGCGCCGACCCCAAAGATCGCACCTTGGCCTGGCATCAAGCGCGGTACCGACTGCACGGTGCCCAGGGTGCCGGGATTCGTGATCGACACCGTCGCACCGACGAAGTCGTCTGCGCCGTAGGTGCCGCCGTGAACCTTGCGCACCAGCTCTTCGTACGCGAGCAAAAACGTGCGAAAGTCCATCGTGTCGGCGTTGCGAATCACCGGGACGAGCAAGTTGCGCGAGCCGTCCTTCTTCTGGACGTCCACGGCGAGCCCGAGACCAACGTGTTCGTTGTGGCGGACGCCGGGGGTTCCCTTGTCGTCGACGGCCTCGACGAACGTGTTATTCATCGCGGGTATCTCGCGCAGTCCCTTGAGGAGCGCGAAGGCGATGAGGTGGGTGAAGGAGACTTTGGCGCCGCTCGTGCGCGACAGCGACTCATTCAGCGCGGCCCGATTAATTTCCAGAAGTCGGGCGGCCACGGTGCGCACGCTGGTGGCGGTCGGCACAGCCAGGCTGGCGTTCATGTTCGTCACGATGCGCGCGGCCGCGCCCCGAAGGGGCGTGGCTTCGGCGTCGATGGCTACCGGCGCACTCGGGGCCACCGGCGCACTGGGCGAGGATGTGGTCGTGGCCACGGGTGGCAACGTGGAACGCTGATAGTCGGCGAAGAACTCGCGCCAGCTCTCGGCCACCGAGTTGGGATCCTTGAGGAAGCGGTCGTACATGTCGTCGACCAGCCATGCGTTCGGTCCAAAGGAGCCCTGGGCGGGGCGTGATGACGAGTCGGGAGGGGTAGTCACTCCTCCAGCCTAGGGCTCAGATTCGCGCATTTGATGGGTAACCAACGGCTTCGACGTAAGGTCGACGCGTGTCTTTGCCGGCGAACACCTCGCGTCAGATCCACTTCGTCGAGGACTCTCCCGTCAAGGGACTGGCCCTCGCCGAACTGCGCGTCGCCTCCCCTGAGGCCACGTTGATCTGCGTGCACGGCGCCCTCGACCGTGCGGGTTCCTTCGCCCGACTGTCGCGTCGGATCACTCGCTTTGACGTCCTCGCCTACGACCGACGGGGGTACCAGGGCTCACGCGACCTCGCACCGGTCGACCTCGAGCACCACGTCAGCGACCTGCTCGCCCTGGTCGATCGTGAGGCGTCGCGCCAGCCCGTCATTCTCTTTGGCCACAGTTTCGGCGGAGTCGTCACGTTGAAGGCGGCCATTGACTCACCGGAGAACATCAACCTCGTCGTGAACTACGAGTCTCCCCTGCCGTGGGTCCTGCAACGAAGCACGATCCATCCCGTACCGGACGAGGATCCCGGTATGGCGGCGGAGCGATTTTTTCGACGCATCATGTCCGATCGTGCCTGGGAGCGTCTGGGGGAAAACCAACGCGAGTCACGGCGCCTCGACGGAGCGACGCTGTTGAACGATCTGCGAACAGTGCGCAACGAGACGGCACCCTTCGATATCACGGCGCTGCATGTACCCACGACCTACGCGCACGGCGACAGTTACAGCACCGAGTACTTTCGTGAACTGAGCGACCTGCTCGTTGAGCTCAACTCCTACATCACCGCCGTCGAGATCGAACACGCCGGCCATGACGCGCACCTCAAAAACGCGGCACAGCTGGCCGCGGTGATTGAAGAGAGTTGGGACGCCACGTGCGCGTAGGTGTCACGGGCGCGTCGGGCTTTATCGCACAGGCGCTCACGCAGTCGTTACAGAAGCGAGGCGACACCGTGGTGCGCTTCGTTCGCCCGACCTCGCCGCCCGCGAGTGGACCGAGCATTCGCTGGGATCCCGCGCGCGGAGTTCTCGACGAAAAGGACCTGCGTGACGTGGGTCGTCTCGACGCGATCGTGAACTTAGCGGGAGCGGGGATTGGCGATCGCCGCTGGAGTGCGACACGAAAAGAAGACATTGTCTCGTCGCGCGTGCAATCAACCTCACTGCTCGTCCAGGTCGCGCGAACTCTGCCCGAGGGCCTCGGTGCATTGGTGAGCGCCTCGGCGATCGGGTGGTACGGCGATCGCGGTGACCAACTACTTGACGAGGGGTCAAGCAGCGGTGAGGGATTCCTCGCGGGAGTTTGTCGCGCGTGGGAGGACGCCACGCGGCCGCTGGAGAGTGAGGGCGTCCCCGTGGCGCACCTTCGTACGGGCATCGTGCTCTCGTCGCGGGGCGGAGCGCTGTCGCGTCAACTACCGATGTTCCGCCTCGGACTCGGCGCGACCATGGGCGCGGGACAGCAGTGGGTGAGCCCCATTGCACTGAGCGATCAGATTCGGGCCATCGAGTGGGTGCTCGATCACCAACTCACCGGACCGCTCAACCTGGTCGGCCCGACGCCCGTGACCAACTTCGACTTCACGCGCCAAGTCGCTGCCGCCCTTCGACGACCGTCGTTCCTGCGCGTACCAAGAATTGCCTTGCGAATCGCACTCGGCCGAGAGATGGCCGATGAACTCGTGCTCACGAGTCAGCGAGTCATTCCGCGCCGCCTCCTCGAGTCGGGATTTAGTTTCGTGAGCCCGGACACCGCGACGGCGCTGGCACGTGAACTGACGTAGCTAAGTCACGACGAGCGCTCGTCACACACTGTGTGACCGGCCTTTTCGAGTCGTCTCCGGTACAGTTGGCGTCAAGACTTTTAAGGCGGCTCGACGCAGCCCTCTTCAACCACTCTGGCGGTCACTGGCGGGCAATTGAGTATGAGGTTTCAACGTTCATGGAGGTCCGCCGCCGTGGTGCTGGCCACCGTAGGCGCGCTCGCCCTCGGCCTGAGTTCGACCACCAGCGCATCGGCCGGTTCGGCGAGCACCATCACGTACGCCGAAGCGCCCGGCGCCGCACCGAATTGGATCCTCCCCTACACCGGGTACCTCAACTTCTCGGCCTCCAACATCAACGAGTTCCAGCAGCTCATGTTCCGTCCGCTGTACTTCTTTGGTCAGGGGGCCACCACGGTCTACGACCCCGCGCTGTCGCTGGCCGCTACCCCGGTGCTCAGCCCCAACGATCGAACAATCACCCTTCACTTAAAGGGCTGGCGTTTCGCGGACGGTCAACTCGTGAACGCCGCATCGGTCATGTTCTTTCTGAACCTGTATCACGCGGACCCCACCAGCTACGGCGGCTACACGCCCGGCGTGGGAATCCCCGACGATCTCGCGAGTGCGAGCGGCTCGGGGCTCACGGTGGTACTGCGCATGAAGACCCCGGTCAACGCGAACTGGTTCCTCTACAACTACCTGTCGGAGATCACGCCCCTGCCGGATCGCTGGGACGTGGTCTCAGCTCACCAATCGGGCCGCTGCGCAACGGGAACCTACGGCGCCGCTTCGACGGATGCCTCGTGCAAGACGGTCGAGGCGTACCTCGACAAGTTGGCGGCCACTACCAGCTCCTTTACCTCGGCCTTCTGGCAAGCGGGCGATGACGGCCCGTGGCGCTTGACGAGTTTTGACAGTGCCGGCAACGCCACGTTCGAGTCGAATCCCCACTACTCCGGGCCCCAAGCGGCCCAGGTTCACTCGGTCAAGGAGGTCGCCTACACCTCTGAATCGACTGAAGTCAGCGACCTCGAATCGGGCAAACTCGATATCGGGTACGTGGAGCCCTCGGATCTCACATCGCCTGCCCCAAAATCGGGCAGCGCCGGACCGAATCTGCCCGCCCTCAACGCAAAGTACCGACTCTCGGTGGCGTCGCCGTACGCCTTTAACTTTGCCGAGATGAACTACTCGACCTCGAACCCCCTGCAGGCGGAGTTCGAAGAGTTATATATACGTCAGGCGCTCCAAGAGTCCCTTGATGAGGCCGGCATCGTGCGCAACGTCGACGATAACTACGCAGTGGCCAACTACAGCCCTCTACCTCCCACCGCCTCGCCCGCGCTCGCCAAGGCCCCCAAAAGTGCCTACGCCTACAATCTCTCCTCCGCCAAGGCTCTTCTCACCAGTCACGGCTGGAGTGAGGTGGGCAACGTCATGACTTGTACGAGTCCGGGTGCCACGGCCGGTCACTGCGGCACCAACATCGCCCAGGGCGCCACACTCGCCTTCACCTTGTTGTACGTGACGGGCAATCCGACCATTGACGCCACGGTCAACGCAATGGTGTCGGATTGGCAGAGCATCGGCGTGTCGGTCACCGCGACCGCCACGACGTTCAATCTCCTCGCGACCACCTGCACGACGGGTAGTGGAACGCCGTGGTCGATGTGCTGGTCCGGACAGAGCTGGACCTACGAACCGAACCTCTACCCCTCGGGCGAACAGACGTTCCTCATCGGCGCCGACTCCAACTGGGGCGGGTACGACGACGCCGAGATGAATTCGTTGATCGGTGCGGATATGACCACCAGCAAGGCAACCCTCAGCACGTACGAGCAGTACGCCGCCAACCAGTTGCCGGTCTTATATCTGCCAACTCAGGAGGTCCTCACCGAGACCGCCAGGAGCCTCAAGACGTCGGCGGGCTGGGCCTCCAACGGGCTCTCTGACTTCCTGCCGGAGTACCTGCACTACTAGGCAGTGCGCCATTTCGACTGAGAACGCTTCAGAATTCATGCGCCGTTAACTGAGCCTTCGAACGTGGCTGGCGCCCGTTTATTCGCGATAACAGAACTCGTTTAGGTCCGAAAGAGCCTAAAAACGCCAAATCACACCTGATCGAATGGTGAGCACGATCGCTCTGCGGAGCGGAAGCCCAGTAATTTCATGGCCCGGCTAACTTGTTTCGTTGCCTACCCCCCGGTACAGTTGCCTGCAGTCATCGTTGACGGAAGTATTAATTGGACGTGACCATTTCGGTGGTACGGGGAGGCAATATCAACATGCAATTCAAAACAAAGCTTCGGCTCTTGGTGTCCGTCGGCACGGTTGCCGGCGCGATGACCATAGGGTTCGTGGCGCCGACAGTGGGTGGGGCAGCCTCCGCAAAGGTGAGCACGCCGTCGAACACCATTACGTTTGCCGAGGGAGCGGGTGCCGCGCCAAACTACATCTTCCCGTATTTGGGCTGTCAATACTTCTCAGTGGCGACGCTCAGCCAGTTCCAAGAGATGACCTATCGCCCGGTCTACTGGTTCGGTACTCCCGGCTCCAGTGCCGTGGACTACAGCCTCTCGCCGGCCAAAGCTCCCGTTTTCTCGAACGGCAACAAGACCATCACCATTGACATGAAGGGCTGGAAGTTCGCTGACGGACAGACCGTGAACGCGGAATCTGTCATGTTCTTCCTCAACATGTACAAGGCCGACCCGACGTCGTACTGCGGCTACAACAAGGGATACGGTATTCCGGACCAAGTCGCCAGCGCCTCAGGCACGGGTAATACGGTCACCATCAAGTTCACCACCTCGGTCAACCCGGGCTGGATCTTGTACAACTACCTCGCGGAACTGACCCCGATGCCCAACACCTGGGACATCACGGCTCCCGGCAAGACCTCGACGTGCGCCAGTGGCACGTACGGCGCGGCCGCAACCGACACAGCCTGCAAGGCAGTCGAGAAGTACCTCGACGCTCAGGCCGGAACCATGACCGACTTTGCCGACACCCTCTGGACGAGTGGTGCCGACGGTCCCTGGAAGTTGAGCAAGATGGACGACCTGGGTAACGCAACGTTCATTCCGAACGCGACCTACTCGGGCCCGACCAAGGCCCAAAAGGGCATCGACTTCGTCAAGGAAGAGGCCTTCACCACGGAGAACGCCGAGGAGACCGCGCTTCGTTCTGGTGGCATCACGCTCGGAACAGTTGACCCCACGGAGCTCACGCAGAATGCGCCCGCTCCCGGCAAGGTCGGCGCGAACTGGTCGGCCGTTTCGAACGACTACAACCTGACCACGGGCTTCACCTGGGCGTTTAACTACGCACCCTTCAACTTCTCGACGAAGGACCCCAAGCACGCTTTGGTGTCGCAGTTGTACATCCGCCAGGCCCTGCAAGAAGCCGTCGACCAGATTGGCATCATCAACAAGGTTGACAAGGGATACGGTGTGCCGATCGACAGCCCGCTGCCGCCGAACACTCCCAAGTCCGTTAGTGGTCTACCCCAGGCTCTTGAGCCTGTGCCGAACCCCTACCCCTTCAACCTGACATCCGCCAAGAAGCTCCTCACGAGTCACGGCTGGAAGTTAGTGGGCGGGGTCGACACGTGTGAGTCGCCCGGAACCGGCGCGACTGACTGTGGCGCAGGCATCCCCAAGGGTGACACGCTTTCGCTCAGCATCATTTGGGCGAGTGGAACTCCCGCACTGGACGACACGTTCAACGCGGAGATTGCCGACTGGGCGTCGATTGGTATCAAGTTCAGCCACACCGAGGCCACGTTCAACGACGTGATCGCGGACTGCGAGGCTGGCACCAAGTACGAGATCTGCTCATGGGGCGGTGGATGGAGCTACGCTCCGGACTACTACCCCTCCGGTGAGACGCTGTTCGCTCCCGGTGGCGGTTTCAACGTGGGTGACTACGCCAACGCGACCGAGACCGCTGACATCAAGGGCACGACCTTTGGTACGGCGAGCCTGAAGGCCTACGCGGAGTACACCGCCAAGCAGTTGCCGGTGCTCTTCCAGCCCGAAGCGACCGCGACTGGCGAGACTCTGAAGACCCTGCGGGCGAAGTCCGTCAACGGGATCAACGGACTCGTGGCGAACCCGCTGCAGAACTTCATGCCGGAGTACTTGTACTTCGCGAAGTCCTAAGCCTTTAACCAAAAAGGGCCCCCTCGAAAGAGGGGGCCCTTTTTGGTTATCTAGACGGATTCTTCAGGAAACACCGGGCGGTTCGGCGGGGGCGCAACGAAGTTTGCGGCCGAGCACTGATACAATTTGCCCCAATGTTGGCGTACGTGATCCGGCGATTCATCCAGTCGCTGATCGTTCTGTTGATTGTGATGCTCTTCACATTTACGCTCCCCTACTTCCAAACGGGTGGCATCTACGCGCCCGCCTTCGCGGTGCTGGGAACTCACGCCAACCACCGAACAGTCCTCGAGTGGGGGGCGCAAAACGGGATGAATCATCCCTACGTGATTCGATTCTGGAACTATCTGGTTCAGGTCTTCGGTCATTTCAATCTGGGTCACTCCTACAAGCTGAACCTCTCGGTGTGGAACATCATCTCGCTCTATGTTCCGCGCACACTCTGGCTCGCACTCGCCGCACTGGTGTTCACCGTTCTCATCGGCATTCCCCTCGGTATCTACCAGGCGTCGAAGCGCAATACGACGGTGGACTACACCGCGACCGGCGTGGCCTTCGTGCTCTATGCCATGCCTCTGTTTCTGTTGTGCCTGTTGATGTTGCAGGCGTTCAGTTTCAGCGGGCCACATCTCCCGGCGTCGCCACCCACCGGGGTGGCGCCCTGGGCGATCTTTACCGATCCGATCGGTTTCATCCTGCCCGTGGCCTGTCTCACCATGGTCCAAGTGGCCTCGCTCAGCCGGTTCATGCGCGGCACCGTCCTTGAGGTGTTGGTGCAGGACTACATCCGCACGGCCCGGGCGAAGGGCTGCAGCCCCAAGCGGGTGCTCTTTCGACACGCCATGCGCAACGCGCTCGGCCCGATCGTCACCATTCTCGGACTCTCCCTGCCCGCACTCTTGGGAGGGGCGCTCATCGTCGAGAGTGTCTTTAACTACGCCGGACTCGGTATTCAGACCGTGAATGCCGCCACGAACGTCGATATTCCCACCGTGCTCGGCATTACCTTGCTCGCCACGATTCTGACGCTGTCGGGCAACTTTCTCGCCGACATCATGCTCGGCGTCGTGAACCCGCGCATTCGCATCCAGGGACGAGCCAGCTGATGAGCGTGCTCGGCGAACCGGCGATCCTGGCCAACCTCGTCGACCCGGTCGGAATTGTTGACCAAAAGGGCGTCGCCGGCGACGTCATCGTGCCGATGTGGCGTCAACGCCTGCGCATCTTCATGCACAACAAGCTGGCCATCGCATCGGTGGGCTACTTGGTGCTCATTCTGCTCTTCTGCTACTTGGGTCCGGTTTTCTACCACACCAATCAGACCAATCAGGCGCTCGCGTTGGACGCGGTCTGGAATGCACACCCGTCAGCGGCGCACTTGCTCGGCACCGACTCCAGTGGTTTCGATGAACTCGGGCGCATCATGTACGGCGGCGAGTACTCCCTCACCCTGGGCATGTTGGCCGGTCTCATCACCATCATCGTGGGCACCATCTATGGCATGGTCTCGGGCTTCATTGGCGGCGTGGTGGACACCGTGATGATGCGAATCCTCGACGCCTTCTTGTCGATCCCGTACCTGTTCCTCTTGATCAGTCTCTTTACGATCTTTTCGAGGTCGACGACATTCCTGATCATCATCATCGGCATCACCGGATGGTGGGCGAATGCGCGCATCATTCGAGGCGACGCCCTCTTAATCAAAAAGCTCGAATACACCCAGGCTGCCACCTCGATGGGCGCGAGCAAGTGGCACATCATCCGACGCCACGTCTTTCCCAACTCCATCAGCAACATCGTCACCGTGGCGACGTTCAGCGTCGCGGACGCGATTCTGTTCCTCTCCGCCCTGGGCTTCCTCGGACTCGGCATCCTCACACCCCAAACCGACTGGGGCACCATGCTCCAGAACGGAACAGCCCAGATCTCCAACGGTTACTGGTGGGAGATCTACCCTCTGGCGACCGTCTTCATCTTGGTCGTCGTCGCCATCAACTACATTGGCGACGCCTTGCGCGACACCTTCGAGGTTCGCCTCATCGAGCGTTAATCCAGTCCGCGCCCGTGCGCGGATGCTCCATTTAGACGGTGCTGGAACCGGACGAGCTCGAACTCAGGGTGACCGGTGTCTTCATGGGAAAGTGACACGCCGCCTGCTGGGTCGGCCCGAAGGATCGCAGTAGCGGCTCGTCCACGGCACAGATCTCCTGAACCTTGGGACAGCGCGTACGGAACCGACAGCCCGACGGCGGGTTCACCGGCGAGGGCAACTCGCCCGTCACTTGGCGCCCCCGGCGCTTGCGGGCTTCCACGGGATCGGGCACGGGCACGACGTCCAATAGGCCCTGGGTGTAGGGGTGCGCCGGCGAGCGGAACACCGACTCGGCGTCGCCGATCTCGACGATCTTGCCCAGGTACATGACGGCGATTGTGTCGGCCATGTAGTACACAACCGCGAGGTCGTGACTCACCATGACGTAGGAGAGATTGTGCTCTCGCTGCAGGTCCTTCATCAGGTTCAGGATCTGGGCCTGCACCGAGACGTCGAGAGCAGACACGGGTTCGTCGGCCACGATGAGACGCGGATTGAGCGCGAGGGCGCGGGCAAAACCGATGCGCTGGCGCTGCCCACCCGAGAACTCGTGCGGGTAGCGGTCCGCCGCCAGTGCGTCCAGACCGACTGAGTTGAGCAAGTCGGTCACGCGCTGGGTCTGCTCCGATCGCGTCCCCTCGTGCTGGACCAGAAGAGGCTCGCCCAATATCTGGCTCACCTTCATACGAGGGTTCAGCGAGGAGTACGGGTCCTGGAACATCATCTGACGGTCCCGGCGGTCGGCCTTGGACGGGCGATAGCCCTTGGCCGAGACGATCTTGTCGTCGAAGTACACCGCGCCCGCGGTCACGGTCTCTAGACCCACGAGCATGCGACCGATTGTCGTCTTGCCGCAGCCCGACTCACCGACCAAGCCGAACGTCTCGCCTTCGTAGATCGAAAAACTCACGTCGGATACCGCGTGCACCGCGCCCACCTTGTGACGCACGAGACCACCCTTGATGGGGTACTCCTTGACCAGATTCTCGACGCGCGCGAGCTCCTTGCGATCTCGCAAACTCGCGATGACTTCGGCTTGGGGAGTGTCGACCACTGTCTGGAGGGGACCGTCAACCGGATGGAAGCAGGCGTAGGTGTGCGTGTCGGTGCCCGTGAGTTCGGGGTCGATCTCGCGGCACTCCTCGGTCGCGTACCGGCACCGCGGCGCAAACCGGCACCCCACGATGGGCTTGGACAGGTCGGGTGGCATGCCCGCAATGGAGCGCAACCTCTGCTTCGACGCGGTCTCCAGACTCGGCATCGAGGCGAGCAGCGCCTGGGTGTAGGGGTGGTGCATCTGGTTAAACAGTTCGACCGTGGGCGACTGCTCCGCCTTCTTGCCGCCGTACATCACGACCACGCGGTCTGTACGCCCGGCGATGACCCCCATGTCGTGGGTAATCAGCAGGACCGACATCTGGAGTTCGCGGCGCAGGTTGTCCAGAATGTCCAGGATCTGGGCCTGAATCGTCACGTCGAGGGCCGTGGTGGGCTCATCAGCGATCAACAACTTGGGCGAGCAGGTGAGTCCCATCGCGATGATCACGCGCTGGCGAAGACCGCCGGAAAGCTCGAAGGGGTACTGATCCAGTCGCTCGGCCGGACGGGGCATGTCGACCATCTCGAGGACTTCCAGCGCCCGCTTTCGCGCCTCCTCGTCGGTGACGCCACGGTGAATGCGCAGTCCTTCGCCGATCTGGCGGCCGATCTTGGTTGTCGGGTTGAGCGAGCTCATGGGGTCCTGGGGAATGAGGGCCACGTCGTTGCCCCGTTTGGTGCGCATCTCTCTTTCCGAGAGCGACGCCAGGTCCACCCCTTCGAGCTCGACCGATCCCCCCGCGATGTGACCGTTGCCCGGCAACAATCGCATGATGGCGAGTCCAGTCGTCGTCTTGCCGCACCCTGACTCCCCCACCAGACCGACGCATTCGCCGGGATCAATGGTGAGCGAGAAGTCATCGACCGCGGTGGCAAACGTATTGCGAGTAGCGAATTGAACCTTCAGGTTCTTCACTGTCAGCAGCGGCGACATAACTAGACGATCCTACTCTTTTGCGGAGTTTTGCCGGGGGCCTGGTGCGGCGCGCTTACTGATTCTTAATCCTCGTCAGGAGGTCAGTTTCCAGGTCAGTCGATGGTGGCAGCACGGCCCCTCATCCTCCAGCGCCGCCAGGTGTTGGGGCACGCCATAACCCTTGTTCGCGTCCCAGCCGTAGATGGGAAACTCACCCGCGAGGCCCACCATCGCTCGATCTCGATGGACTTTGGCGAGCACGGAGGCCGCCGCAATCGTGGCGCTGCGTCCGTCGCCCTTGATCAAGGTCGTGTGGGAGATGGTCGCGAAGGGCAAGGGAGGAACTTCTAGGAGTTCGTCCTCCAGACGAAGCGGCGCATCGAGCAGATTGAAGGGGCCGTCGATCAACGCGTGGGTCGGGATCAGCGACAGTCCTGCCATCGCCCGATTGGCCGCGACGGCGAGCGCCACGCGAAGCCCCCACCGATCGATCTCCTGGGAACTCGCCGAACCGAGCGACCAGTCCGAGGCCCATGACTCAAGCGGTGCGACGAGGGACTCGCGCTCTTCGGGCGTGAGCTGTTTGGAGTCGTTGAGGCCCTTGGGGGGTCGGGTGGCGTGCGTGACCACCACCGCACCCACAGTGAGGGGCCCGGCGAGTGCGCCACGACCGACCTCATCAATACCGACGACCACTTCTCCGCGTTTCACGAGGGCGCGCTCGTACGCGAGTAGATTCGGTCCCCTGCGAGCCACCTCCAAATCGTACTGAGATCGCCCACTCGTAGTATTCATCCTCGTGACCTCCCAAGCCTTTGTCGTCCCCCTCAAGCGATTCGACGTCGCCAAGGACCGACTACGGCGCGGCCAGGTGGCCGGCGTCACCGCCCTCGCCCAGGAACTGGCGACCCAGGTGATACGCAGTTGCGCGCCGCAACACGTCATCGTCCTGAGTGAGTCGAACGAGATCACCCGCTTCGCTCGGGAGCTCGGCGTGGAGGTGCTGGAGTCGAACGCGTCAGATCTCAATGAGGCGGTCCAGAACGCCTACGAGTGCCTCGGGGATCGTTTTGAGCGACTGATCGTGGCTCACGGTGATCTCCAGAACCCGGTGGGACTGGGCGAGTTTGCGCCCGCGGCGGGGGTCACCATCGTCACGGACCATCACGCCCGCGGCACCAACGTGTTGGCGGTACCCACGGGAATCGACTTTCATTTTGCGTTCGGCGCGTCATCGGCGATTGGACACCAGCGAGAAGCAGAGCGCCTCGGGGTGACGTGTCACCTCATCACCGACAGCCCGTGGCGATTCGATGTGGACGAACCGGCCGACGTGCGCCGGGCCGCTGAGTGACCGCCGGCGAAAGACCCCGGACAGCATTTGAGGGGGTCTTTCGACCCCCTCAAATGACGACTCTCTCGTTACAGAGACGTTTTGATTACTTCTTCACCGCGCGCTTCACGGCCTTCTTGGCGGCCGGGCGCTTCTTGGCGGGAGCCTTCTTGGCGGCCGGACGCTTCTTGGCGGTCGCCTTCTTGGCTACGGCCTTCTTGCGGGCCGGAGCCTTCTTGGCGGCTGCCTTCCTCTTAGCTGGGGCCTTCTTGGCCGGAGCCTTCTTCTTCGCGGCTGGTGCCACTTTCCCTCCTTGGGACTCAACGTTGATTCAAATTGGGACTTGGAATCTCTGTTCCAAAAAGTCAGTCACCGTTTTGATCTGTCATGTACTCGCTCATGTGACGCCCAGTCTCTCGACTGTGCAACGACTGATCGCAGTGCACGGCCCTCACGCGGATGATGACTACGCCTTGCGTTGCACGCAACGCAAGCGACAACATAGACCTCCTCCGCAGAAGGACATCTAAAAGTTCAGTCGTTCTGCACACCAATGTCAAGCATTTGCGAAAGTTTTACGACCGATGGTCTTGGTGAGTTCGACGCGTGGCATCTACTTAGGTCGTGGTGCACACGGTGATGCAACGAGTGGACACGAACGTTCGACACTCGTCTTAGGTCCGACGCGCAGTGGAAAGACGACGTCGATCATCGTTCCGAATCTCCTGATGACAAATGATTCCTGCGTCATCACGTCAACGAAGAATGATGTCGTGTCGTTGATGTCGCGCACACGTCGCAACGGATCAACTTTGCTCTTCGATCCGTCCGGAACTGTCGAAACGCCACCCGGTGTGTATCGAGTTGGATATTCACCTCTAAGACAATCTTCAAGTTGGGATGGTGCCGTTCTGGCGGCTCGCAGCCTCCTTGACGTCGCGCGGCGAGGTCGAGGGGAGAGAGGTGACGACCACTGGAGCGAGCGAGCCGGCGCGTTAGTTGCTCCGATGATGCACGCATGCGCGTTGCGAGAGGAGTCCCTCGGTGAGCTCGCGAGTCGTGTTGACGAACGACGATGCGATGATCTCGTTCGCGAGCTCGGCGAGCACCACGGTGATCACCACCCCGCGGTCACGCTGTTGCGCGGGGTACTCGCGACCGAAGAGCGCGAACGCTCGAGCATCTGGTCAACCACCGCGGGACTGTTCGCCGGCATCCGAACGGAGGCCGCCCGAGCCTCGGCTCGCGAGGCGCCCCTGGACGTGGAGGAGTTCCTGCGGGGACCCCACCAGCTCCATATCGTCTCGCCCAGTCGCCACCAGGCCGTCTCAATCCCCCTGGTCGTCGGGCTCGTCGAAGAGCTGGTACACGCCACCTACGACCGCCACCACGAGGGAGCCCGGCTGTTGCTGGCCTTGGACGAGCTCGCCAACGTCGCTCCACTGCCGCGCCTGCCCGGAATCGTCTCGGAGGGCGGTGGCCAAGGTGTGCTCACACTCGCCTGCCTCCAGGATCTCTCCCAGGCTCGCGCACGGTGGGGCACGACGGCCGAGGGATTTCTGTCGCTGTTTCCCACCACGTTGGTCCTCGGCGGCATCGCGGATCGACCCACGCTCGAGACGCTGCGTCACCTCGCCGGGCGAGACCTGGTTCCGTCACCCAGTGTGCAGCGCGACACGAAGGGCCGAGCGACGGGACACACGATGACGTGGATCGAGCGAGATCGACTCTCGATGAGCGACATCGCCCAAGGTCGAGCGGGCCACGCACTCGGGCTCAACGCCCAAAACCAGCTGCAGTGGGTTGAGCTCACCCCCGCGTACCGCGATCCGCGATTCCTGCGTCACCTCGAGCGACCCTCACGCACGCGCGAGGTCTCGAGTGAGCGCTCGCGCCAGAGTTGGAACTGAGCACTCTCCAGCGGCCGGGGACCGTGTTCGCGCACGACGGCGAGTGAGCGAGCGTCGCGCACCGACATGGCAGGCTCGTAGACGCCGGCGCGTTCTCGGGCGCGCGGAAACATGACATCGATCTGATGAACGAGTTCACGCGGGTCCTGTCCGAAGGTCGCGGCATCGGCCCACGCGGACACGACGTGGCGACGTGCGACGTCGTGGCGACCCTCGAAGGCGCCGGCGAAGCGATGCTCATCGAGCACTCGCCGGCCCCGCGCAGGCGCGTCGACGACCCCCAATGGCTCAAAGCGCGCGAGGTCACTCCCCCAGGAGCGGATCGTTTCGTCTCGCGACCACGACAGCTTCTCTCCTCGCTCCGCGTGGTGACCGGGCCAGAGCGCCCGGTACCCCTCGTCGAGTTCAACGACCCGCTCCACACCTTCGAAGGATCGCCACGCGCTCCAGGGCGTGCGCGAGGCGAGTTCGTGTCGCAGTGACGCTCGATATAGAGCATCGGCGGCCTGGGCGTGCGCGTAGAGAGCCCTCGCGTCGAGCACGTTGCGCTCACCGGCGGGGCGGGCGCCGACTAGGACGTGGTCGTGCAGGTGAGGCTCGCCGTGCCGGTTGACGCCGTGGGTGAAGGCGACCACGCGCTCCCAGGTCGCCGAGCGGTCGTGGACCTCTCCCCCACGCTGCTCGCGCACCACCACTGCTCGATCCTCGAGGTAGTCGACAGCGGCGCGTACCGATGCACGGTGGGCGTCCACCACGCCGCGCGCGTGAAAGGGATCGATCGCCAGGAGCGTCGAGAGCGGACGCGGGGCCGCCACGATGAGGTCGTAGCCGCAGATCTGAGAGCGCTCGCTCGTCGTGAGCGCTCGTGCCACGCTGGCGGGGTCGCGCGTGTCACCCTCGCCGCGCAGCCACCACCCCGGCCCGCCACGACGCAGGCCGTCGAGTTCGTGCGCGGCATCGTTGGTGAAGTACGTAACGTCGTTGGTTCGACGCGCCATGAGACGAAGCACCGATCACCCCCTTCGGGGCCCAACGGTCGCCTAGAGCTGTGAAGCGATTTTGCGCGCCAGGTCGTGTCCGGCGAGGGCGTACTGTTCCGTCGCCACCACCGATCCCGGTCCCGCGCGAACCATCAGGTAGTCGAGGAAGCGCGGTTCACTGACGCGAAACTTGACCGCGTGGCGTCCGTCCTTGAGTGTGCGCCACACCGCGCCCGGCAACGGCTCAAAGAGCCACCGATTGTCCGCGTCGACGATGACCACGACCTCGTCACCCTCTTCGCCGACCTGGGTGAGCCAGTTCGGCACCGGATCGTTCGCCCGAGCCGGCGCGGGTGACGTCGCCACCACGTCCTTGATCCGATCGACTCGAAAAGTACGCCACGCGTCGCGAGAGTTGCAGTAGGCGCGTACGTAAGTGTGACCGTTGAGAACCTTGACCTCGCGCGGCTCGATCGCTCGGGTCGTGGCCTCGTCACTCTCACTCGAGGTGTAGACGATCTTGATCTGCGAGTGGGACTCGATCGCCGCTTCGACCTGCTTGAGGAGGCCTTCGTTGGACGTCGTCTCGACCTGCACCGGAGCGCTCGTGGTCCGCTCGATCTTTTCGATCGCCGAGAAGATCGCTGGGTCGATGTAGAGGCGCGACGCTTCGCGCAGCGCAATGTTGAGCTCAAAGAGATCGCGCCACATG
Source organism: Acidimicrobiales bacterium (assembly GCA_035485615.1). Lineage (GTDB taxonomy): Bacteria > Actinomycetota > Acidimicrobiia > Acidimicrobiales > RAAP-2 > RAAP-2. The sequence goes on along the minus strand of DATHNV010000050.1, from coordinate 786 downwards.
AACGCCGACGGGTCATCGCTCCCCTCGGGCAGATCTGAGAAGTCGGCGCGGTACAGCGAGTCATCCTTCGCTTCGTCGTCCCAGTCGTCGCACTCCTTGAGCACGTGGGCCGGAAAGCGGTTCGTCCCGTCGACGGAGTCGGCCATGGGCTCCAGTGAGACCAGTCGGTCCATGATGAGTCGCACGTGATCGGGCGAGAGAGAAAAGCGCCGCGACAGTTCACTGATACGAAGGCCGTCGTCGCTCGCGTACACCGCGTGCAGCAGCTGGAGGGTCTGGCCCAGCACATCGTTGGCGGGCGCCGGCTCAAAGACCAGTTGCGACGCGGGCGGCACGTCGCCACGATTGACCTTGCCCAGCCAGTCCTCGAGATCGCTCTTGAGCGACTTGGGCGACTGCAGGCGCACTCGATCGGCTCCGTCCAGCACGAAGCGCAGCGCCGCTCGCGGGTTCTCAAACGTCATGCCCACTTCGACTGAGCCGTTCTTCTTGGGCTCGGCGACGGCCTGAGGGTACTGGCGAACCAGGAGATCCGCGTAGTCCGCGTTGGTCGCCACCACGACATCAAATGGCTGCAGTGACTTGGCGTACTCCGGACGCCACGCGCGGGCTACTTCCACGTCGGTCTCGGTCGCCTCAAAGGTCTCGCCGAGGACCTCGGGCATCGAGGTCATTCGCGTAAATCGATATCCCTTGATCTCACGCGTCTCACGGACCCGGGCCACCAGGTAACTCGCGCCGTTAAAGACGTCGATGACCAGCGGCTCGACCTCGCGGGTCTTGTCG
>DATHNV010000049.1:0-2499 GCA_035485615.1 Acidimicrobiales bacterium | reverse complement strand
CGCGTCGCACCAGAAGGCGAGCCGCCTCGTTGAGTCCACCGAACACGCAGGCCAATGTCGACGTGTGGACCTGCGTGCCGCGCTCTTCCCAGACGTCATAACAGGGCGACAACGCCAGGGCCGACACGTAGTCAGCAACGCGCTGCACGCTATCGAGATAGTCGTGAGGAACCTTGGTCTCGCCGCGAGTCGCAAGATGGCGACCGAAGGCCCACAGCCACGTGCCGTATCCGTCGATCTGAAAGTTGGGCCAGTCATCGTGGGCGTGCACGTCGTCCAGCGAGAATCGCGCGGGCGGCATCAGAGCTTCGTCGATCGCTTCGCCGCGACGGGCTCGCTGGGTTGCGTCGTCGATAGGCCCCGCGATGGCGTGCACGGTGCGATTCACCCAGGCGTGATAGCGGCCAGCTGCTTCGACCTCACCGGCGGCATCGAGCGCGTGGGCATTAAAGGAACCGTCGCGAAGCCAGCAGTAGTGGTACTGGGCGAAGTCGCGCGACGCGATGATGGCCCCGTCGTCGAGTTGGTTGCGTAGGATCGCCTCCACGCTCGTTCGAATGAGCGGCAGAAATCTGTCATTGACATCCGACACGGCGACCGATTCGCTCATACCGACACTCGATGCCAAATCGCTTCGCTGCTCTCGTCTGCCCCGGGGAGACTGAAGGACTCTCGCAGAACTTGCGTCGCCGCTCCGACGGCCCAGGCTTCGTCACCCCATTGCTGAATCCTGATATCCACGTGACGGCCCACATCGGCGAAGGTCTGCTCACGAACGGCGCTCACGATGGGATCAATGAACGTGGGTCCGAAGGCGGTTCCTTCACCGCAGATCACGAGCATCTCTGGATTGAGCAGCGTGATCACATTGGCGATGGCGAGACCGATGCGTCGCCCTGCCCCTTCGACGACTTCGAGTGCCGTCGCGTCGCCCATCTCGATGAGCAGGAGCATCTCTTCACGCGAGACGTCGTGTCCCTTGTGTTCACTCAGGCGACGACGAAGGGCCGCCTCTCCCACGAAGGACTCGAGACACCCAAATCGCCCACACTCACAGCGAGGACCCGCCGGATCCACGATCATGTGGCCAAACTCACCGGACCCTCCGCGAGCTCCGCGATACAGTGACCGGTCGATCACGATGCCGAGGCCGACGCCGCGCCCGACACTGAGCGTCACAAAGTCCCGAACGGCCTGCGCTTCGCCGGACCACTTCTCGGCGACAGCCAAGGTGTTGACGTCATTGTCGACCCACACCGGCAGGTGTAGGCGTTGGCGCAGAGGCTCAGCCAACTCGACGTCGCGCCAGTGCAAGAGGTGAGAGAACTGACATGTTCCGCTCGTCGAGTCGATCAGTCCCGAAAGTCCGATGCCGACTCCGAGCACTTTGGACGCGGGAATGGCGGCGTCCGCCAACACCTGGCGAGTCTCTGCTTCGATGGCGTCGATGGCCGCCTGCGGGTCGCCCACGAGGGGGACGTACGAGTTGCGACTGGCGACGATATCGGTATCCAGGTTGCACACGACGGTGGTCAAGCCATCGCCGCGCAACTTAATGCCGACGACGTAACCGGCCTTGGGATCTAACTGCAGCAGAACGGGGGGACGGCCACCGCTTGAGGGGGCAAGCGCACTCTCCACCAAAATCCCCTGAAGGATCAGTTGCTCAACGATCGCTGACACGGTGGGAGCACTCAGTTGACTTTGACGAGAGAGTTCGGCCCGCGAGATGGGGCCGAAACGGCGCACCAGCTCGATCAGCAGGGATACATTTCGGTCACGAGTCGAGGATCGGGAGTCGCGCGGCGAGTTGGGGCGCGCCACGGACTCCCGTCCTTCGATCGGTGCGGAGGGCTGATCAAAGGAAGAAAATCGCTTCGCGCTCATCGACGTATCGAAGTCGTCACCAGGCATTTTCCCCCCTCACCGAGACAAGCAAGTAACCGGCCACTTACTTAATCAAGTTAAGATACTAAGTCCCCGGGAACGCTCTGTCAAGTCAGCGTCGGAACACGGCAGATCGTGTGAGACCCGCCCTGATCAGGATTTTGACTGAACGAATCGAACAACATTTATAATAAATGTCCCGAAAACGAGTTCATCGGCCCGGAACCAGCACTTTCACCGCGAGCTCGGTGGGTTGGTTTGGTGGCGCGTGCCGCCTTGACGGAAGGATGAATCGTGACGGACGCAACTTTGACGTTGCCGCTATTGCCCCTTAAGTCCGGAGTTGTACTGCCCGGCATGGTTTTTACGATGGCCCTGGAGTCTGATGAGGCCCGCGCAGCGGTGGATGCCGCGCGATCCGCGGGTGGGCGGCTGCTGCTCGTGCCCCACATCGAAGGTCGGTACGCCAGTGTCGGCGTGATTGCTGAGGTCACTGAAGAGGGCGCCCTGCCAGGTGGATTGCCCGCCGTGGCGGTGACCGGCGTGCAGCGTGCCACCATCGGCACGGGCGTGCCAGGAACTGGTGCCGCGTTGTGGGTGGATGCGGATCCC
>DATHNV010000048.1:0-6079 GCA_035485615.1 Acidimicrobiales bacterium | reverse complement strand
GCGACCGAGAATGACTTCGGCTCGACCATTCGAGGCGGCGTTCAGCGACGAAAAGCGCTCAAAGACGCGCACGGGGTCATCCGAACTCAACACGGTCACCGCGGAGGCCAGGTGGATACGAGACGTCTGGCCCGCGATAGCGGCCAGCACGATCTCGGGCGATGAGATGGCAAAGTCGTCGCGATGATGTTCGCCGACACCGAAGATGTCCACCCCGTTCTGATCGGCGAAGACGCCCTCGTCGATGACGTCGCGGATGACTTTGGCCTGGGTCTCTGGGGCGCCGTCGAAGCGTTCCGTGACGTCGCCGAAGGTGTCCAAACCCAGTTCAAGTGAGCCACTCATTTCGCTTCTTTCGCCGTGGAGACCGTCCAGTGTAGAGACCGGGCTACGACAGTCGTGCAAGCGAAATATGAGGAATAACCCGTGCGAATCAGCCTCACGGCACCCAGCGGTGCCTACTCGGCTTCGATCTCACCCGGCGATGAGGACGTGAGCGGAAGTCCGCTCATCGTCGCCAATCCACGTCGCGGCGGGATGATGCCGTCGATGAGTCCATACGCCAGCGCTTCTTCGGGCGTCATGAACTTGTCGCGTTCGATGTCGCGGGTCACCTCATCGAGTGGCCGTTTCGCGTGGTGAGCAATGATCTCCGCCATGCGATGAGTCAGAGCCAGCACTTCGCGCAATTGAATTTCCATGTCGCTCGGGGCACCGCGCGTTCCGGCACTCCCCTGGTGAATCATGATGCGCGCGCTCGGTAACGCGAAGCGCTTGCCCGCCGCTCCCCCGCAGAGCACCATGGCGGCCGCCGACATTCCCATTCCGACACAGATTGTGGAGACGTCGGGACGCACGTGCTGGATCACGTCGTAGATGGCCATGCCGCCATAGGCCAAGCCTCCGGGCGAGTTGATGTAGAGATAGATGTCGCTCTCGGGGTCTTGGGCTTCGAGGTACAGCATCTGCGAGATAATCAGGTTCGCGATCTGGTCATCCACCTCTTGGCCGAGGAACACGATGCGCTGACGAAGCAACATCGAGTAAATGTCGAAGGCCCGCTCCCCGCGTGATGACTCCTCCAGCACCATTGGCACGAGGGAGTGTCGGGGCATTTCCTCAGTGCTCGCGCTCACCATCCGCTGAGTTACGCTTTGTGCAACCATATGATTGCAGTATAGGCACAGCGCGGCATCTTGTGCAATAGTTTGGTTGCATGAGAGACATCCTTCACCGAGTGGTCGAACTGCCTTGTCCCGTTGAGGAGTCCTGGGAACACGTCGTTGATCCGGCGTGGCTCGGCGACGAGGGCGAAGTCGACACCCGTCAAGGCGGTGAAGGTTGGGTTCGGGACGGCGACGAGACACGCTGGATGTTGGTCGAAGAGGTTGTCGAGGGCGAACGCTTCGTGTATCGCTGGGCCAGTTTCAGCGACGAGCCGAGTCGAGTCGAGATCACGCTGTCACCCACGAACGAGGGAACCATGGTGGAGATCATCGAGTCGCCATTGCAGGCGACGATGATGGCCTCTCTCGCTCTTCGATGAAAAGCGACGTCTCCGAAGTTTTCTCCGCCCTGGGCGACAACACGAGGCGAACGATCTACGAGCAGTTACTCGATCGTCCGCTCGGCAGCACCGCCACCGAGCTCGCCAAGTCCGCGAGCGTCTCGCGCCAAGCCATCGTCAAGCACCTGCAGATTCTCGAGAGCGCCGGACTCGCCGAAGCACTGCGCGAAGGTCGAGAGGTGCGCTATCTCGCACTTGCACGAGGGACAGAACACGCGACCCAGTGGCTCATTGACCACGGTGCCGCCTGGGATCGGCGAATCGCTGCTTTGGAACGTAAGGCCAGCGCCACGCGGCCGACTCTGAGAGGGCGCCCGTAATCGCCGACCGGCTAGGGAAAAAGCCCACGATGTCCGATGTGGCGGCTCGCGCCGGGGTGTCACGCGCCCTCGTGTCAACAGTCTTTCGCGGAGTTCCGGGCGCGAGCCCGGTCACGCGTGAACGCGTACTCACGGCCGCTGCCGACCTGGGCTACCAAGTCGACAACCGCGCCCGAATGTTGCGGCGTAACCGAACTCAGACGCTGGGCGTGGTGTTCCAGATTCAGTACGCCTTTCATTGCGATCTCGTCGAGGCCCTCTATCCCGCCGCCGAAGAAGCTGGCTACCACATCATCTTGAGCGCGGCCACCGCCGCCCGATCGGAGCTAAACGCCGCCGAGCAGCTCCTGCTCGATCGCTGCGAGGCACTCGTGATCATCGGGCCACAGATGCCCGAGGTCCAACTCACCAACCTCGCGGCGCGCGTGCCCACGATCGTCACGTCTCGGCGGATCACCGATCCGGCCATCGATTTGGTCATGACCGCCGACAAAGAGGTCGTCGAAATGGCCCTGAATCATCTCATTACCCTGGGCCATACCAACATCGCGCACCTCGACGGCGCCAAGATCTTCGGCGCCGTCGATCGACGCCGCTGGTACAAAACCATCATGAAGCAGCGCAAATTGGCAGACTTCATCCGGATTCTGGACGGCGGGAACACCGAGATTGAGGGCGTCAGGGCGGCCGAGTCACTCCTTCGAGGCTCGGCCGCGTTACCCAGCGCCGTCGTCTGTTTCAACGACAGTGTGGCGATCGGGTTTATGTTCGGTCTCCGTCAGGCCGGCATTCGGGTCCCGGAAAACGTCAGCGTCATCGGTTACGACGACATCCACATCGCCGGACTCCCCTTCATCTCGCTCACCACCGTGAGCCAAGACGTCACCGCTACGGCGGCGGCGGCGATCGAGCATGCTCTCGGCCGGCTGGACCGCGGCGCCCCGCCGGGTGCATCGTGGGTGTCGCCGTATCTGGTCCATCGGAGCACAACTCTGCCGACGAGCGGTCAGTCAAGCTGGCTGGACTAGAGGTCTATAGATCGAACTATACGTTTTTATAGATCGTGCTATAGTTTGGCCAGTAATCGCTCCGACTTGGACAGAGTCGTGTCTCAGAGAGGCCAATCGATGCACAATCGCAGTCGGTTGAAGTGGTACGGCTTGACAAGTTCCGCGACGAACTTCGCCGTCGATTCTGGTCTGACCGAGGGTGACTGGTTCCGCTGCGTGATTCCGCGCAGCCGAATCAAGGAACTCATGCAGCGATCGGACGCGCCCGCAATCCGCGACACCGTTATTTGGATTGGCCTGGCCCTTGGTGCGGCGACGGGCGGGATTCTGCTGTGGGGCAGCTGGTGGGCCGTTCCGTTCTTTCTCGTGTACGGCGTCCTTTACGGCTCGGCCAGCGATTCGCGCTGGCACGAGAGTGGGCACGGAACGGCATTCAAGACCCGCTGGATGGACGACGCGGTCAACCGCATCGCGTCTTTTTGCACGATGCGCAATGCGACCATTTGGCGATGGCAGCACACCCGGCACCACACTGACACGCTGATCGTCGGACGCGACGCCGAAATCGAGGCCATGCGTCCCGCGCGACTCGCCACGATCCTGCTCAACTTCTTTGGCCTCGTCGACGTCCCAAAGGCGCTGTGGCAGATGCTCCGACAGTCGTTCGGCTACCTCTCAGAAGGCGAAAAGACATTTGTCCCCGTCGAAGAGCGCCACAAGGTCTATCGCACGAGCCGAATCTCCCTCACGATCTACGTGGCCACCGTCGTCGCTGCGCTGGTGTTCCACAGTTGGTTGCCCATCGTTCTCATCGGCGCGCCCCGTTGCTACGGGTACTTCATGGCTCATCTCTACGGGTTGACCCAGCACGCGGGCCTCGGCGAGAACGTCCTGGACCACCGACTCAATACCCGCACCGTGCTCATGGGTCCCGTGAACCGGTTCTTGTATTGGAACATGAACTTTCACATCGAGCACCACATGTTTCCGATGGTCCCCTACCACCAGCTTCCCGCCCTGCACCTGGAGTTGAAGAACGACCTCCCGACACCGTGCCCTTCCCTCTGGGCCGCCTACCGTGAGATCGTCCCCGGAGTCCTTCGCCAGCTCAGTGACCCGACCTACTTCATCAAGCGTGAACTACCCGCCAACGCCACGCCGTACCACGGGCCAACCAACGGCCTCTTTCCCGAGCATCTCTTAGTCTGAATCAGCCCAACCGCTAGCAACGAAGGAGAGTCATGCCCAACTGGGTGGAGGCCTGTGGCATCAACGACGTCGAAGAAGATGACGTCATCCCCTTCCAGAAAGATGGCCAGGACTACGCCATCTTCAAGACCGCCGACGGCGAGATCTTCGTGGGCGACGGCCGCTGCACGCACGAGCGCCAACTGCTGTGCGAAGGTCTCGTGATGGACGGGGTCATCGAGTGTCCCCGCCACAATGGCCGATTCGATATCGCCACGGGCAAAGCGCTCGGCGCCCCGGTCCTCACTGACTTAAAGATGTACCCCGTCCGCACGGAGGGCGATCGTGTCTACATCGACCTCGAGGGGTAGTACCTCGTCCGACGGCGGCATGGTGATCGTGGGCGGCGGAGAGTGCGGAACGCGAGCGGCGTTCGCCCTCCGGGAAAAGGGCTGGGCGGGAGACGTCACCCTCCTCGGCGCAGAGGACCTCTACGGGTACGAACGACCTCCGCTCTCGAAAACGATGATGACCAGCGAGACGAGTAGCCCCGTCCATCCCCATAACTTGGACGACTTTCACGCCGCACGAATCCAGCTGCTTCGCTCCACCCGCGTTAGCGAAATCCGGCCCGCCGACAGCACGGTCACTCTCGAGGACGGGTCGCAGCTTCGGTACACCAAACTCCTCCTCGCCGTCGGAGCGACGCCGCGACGACTACCCCTGGACAACTCGGCAGTTCTTTACCTGCGCACCTACCACGACGCTCTCGCCATTCGAGAACAGTTGCAGGTCGGTCGAGACATCGGCATTATCGGCGCCGGACTGATCGGACTGGAACTGGCCGCAAGTGCGACGTCACGAGGTTGTTCGGTCACCGTGATCGAAGTCGCGGAGCGTGCCATGGCGCGAGCCGTGCCGCCGGAGGTCGCCGAAACGATCGTCGCACTGCACGAGGAGCGGGGCGTCGGATTTCACTGGGGTACGGGTGTGACCGCGGTCGAGCGGGCGAACGGCAAGTCGCTGGTCACGCTGTCTACCGGCGAAGCGCTCTCGTTTGACACCATTGTGGTCGGCGTGGGCGTCGCCCCCAACACTGACCTGGCCGAATCGGCCGGATTGACCATCTCGAATGGAATCGCCGTAGACGATCGACTCCGAACCAGCGTCGCGGGCATCTTCGCTGCCGGGGACTGTTGTTCGTTCCCGCACCCGCTGTTCAAGAACGCGCGCATCCGACCCGAGTCGTGGCGTAACGCCCTCGACCAGGGCGAGTCGGCGGCCGCCAACATGCTCGGCGCCGATGAACCCCACCGGGTCGTGCCCTGGTTCTGGTCCGACCAGTACGACCACACTCTTCAGATTTCCGGGCTCCCGACTCTCTCCACATCGACCATCGAACGAATACGCCCCGATGGCGTCACGGTGTATTTCGGCCTGGACGAAGCGGGCGACTTAGTCTCGGCGAGTGCCTTCGGCCCTGGCAACACGGTCGCGAAGGACATTAAGTCAGCCCAAGTGCTGATAAGTAAGGGCGTGCGCCCGACACCGTCACAACTGTCCGACCCGAATCATCCGATCCTAAAAATCGTCGCGGAACGGACGACTCCGTGACGACCTCGGTGACGCTTGCCCATCTGCAACTCGAGTGGGATCAGAACTATCTCGACTACCCCGACACCAACCAGTGGGCACACCACGACGTCGCGGGCGCTGCGGACGGACGCATCGTGACCGGTCATCCCGACGGTCGGTCGCTGCTCGTGTTCGGTCCCGACGGCCGACATCTGGACACGGTTGAGACTCAGACCATTGAGCTACACGGCATTTCGAACGACGGCACGCGAGAAGACTCGTTCTGGATCGCCGATCCGGGAGAGAAGTGCACGCCGGGCGAACCGGAGTACGACGACTTTGTACGGCCCGGACGGGTTCTCAACGTCTCGCTGACAGACCGCGAAGTGGTGGGCGAGATCCACCAGCCGGCGCTCGAG
>DATHNV010000047.1:0-7308 GCA_035485615.1 Acidimicrobiales bacterium | reverse complement strand
GTCTTCCACCACGACGTCATATCCCCGGTCCCCCAGCTCGACGTGGAAGTTCACGATCGAACGTTCTCGGCGACGTCCAGCACTCGTTCCAGCACGTCGTCAATGGAACCCGACGCGTCAATGCGGGTCCGCGCGCACGCGCGATACCACGATTCGCGTTCGGCCCGAAGTCGTCGCAGCGACTCGGCGTGGTCACTGCCGAGCAGGGGTCGCTCACCGCTCGCCACGCGCTCGAGCAGCGTGGCGTCATCGACGTCCAGCCAGATCGCGTTCGCGCCCGTGATCAACTCGCGCGCCGCTTCGCGTGTCACGATCCCCGCACCGGTCGCGACCACGGCGCTGGAGTCGATAGCCGCACACAGTGCGTCGAACTCGCGTTCGCGAAAGTGCATCTCGCCAAAGGTGGCTAAGTACTCGGGCGCGGACATCGCCACCAGCCCCGCAATCAGATCATCAGTGTCGAGCGCCTCGCATCCCCAGCGATCCGCGAGGGCGCGAGCCAACGTGGACTTACCCACACCCGGGAGCCCGATCAACATCAATCGCGCCATCGCTACTCCGCGCGCGGACCGGAGACGACGTCACCCAGGGCTGCGACATACGAGCGCTCGTTGCGTGTGAACTCCTCCACGGAGTCGCCGCCAAACTTTCGCAGCGCCTCGTTCGCGAGCACCAAGGCCATCATCGACTCCGCCACGACGCCCATCGCGGGCACCGCGGTGACGTCGGTGCGCTCCTTAAAGGAGACCGTTGACTCGCCGGTCGCAACGTCCACGGTCTCAAGAACCGGACGGTTGAGTGTCGCGAGCGGTTTCATGGCGACCTTGGCGATGATGGGCGCACCCGACGACACGCCGCCTTCGAGACCACCGGCGTGATCGCTGCGCCGGATGTAGCCGCCACCCAAGACGAAGCTCTCATCGCGAGCAATCGCGTCGTGCGCGACGCTGCCGCGCTGACTGGCTTGAATCATGCCGTCGCCGATCTCGACCGCCTTGACCGCGTGAATACTCATGAGGGCCCCCGCGAGCAGTCCGTCGAGCTTGCGGTCCCAGTGCACGTAGCTGCCCAGCCCGACCGGTACGCCGTAGGCGATCACCTCGGCGACGCCACCTAACGAGTCCCCCACCTTGGCCGCCGCTTTAATCTCGGCGATCATCGCGGCCTCGGTCCCCGCGTCGAAGCATCGCACCTCGCTGAGGTCGATTCGATCCAGGTCACTCACTTTCGGGCGGACCCCGTCGGGCGACGTCGCCTCCCCGATCCGGATGATGTGGCTCACAATCGCGACGTCGATCGTGGCGAGGAGCGCCTTAGCGAGGGAACCCGCGGCCACGCGTGCGGCTGTCTCGCGGGCACTGGCGCGCTCGAGCACGTCGCGCGCGTCGTCGAAACCGTACTTTTGCATCCCGGCCAGATCGGCGTGCCCCGGACGGGGTGCGGTCAGCTTTTTCGACGGCGTACCCGGAGCGGCGGACATCTCTTGCTCCCACTTGGGCCACTCGGTGTTCAGAATCTCGATGGAGACCGGCGAGCCCAGGGTCCGGCCGTGGCGTACGCCACCGATCAGTCGCACCACGTCGCGCTCAAAGCGCATGCGCGGGCCTCGTCCGTAGCCCAGGCGACGACGCGCGAGCTCGCCCGAGACCGTCTCTTCGCTGATCGCAAGGCCCGCCGGAAGACCCTCGACAATGACGCTCAGCGACGGGCCGTGGCTCTCGCCCGCGGTGAGGAAGCGCAACATCGTCCAATTCTATGTTGGTGGCTCGTCTCGTCCCTTTGGCCTATCGAGACGAACGTCGGTCTCACACGACCAGAGAGGCGAGAACGACGGTTGCGAGAGCCAGTGGCACACCCACCTTGAGAAAGTCCCGGCTTCGCGGATCCGCCCCGTTCGCCCGGGCGATACGAAACCACAAGAGTGTCGACATCGCTCCCGTCATGAACAGGTTCGGCCCGAGGTCAAGACCGAGCAGGAGAGCGTAGGGATGAGCCATGCGATGTCCCGCGAAGAGTGACGCCGCGGGCAAGTTGTTGATCACTACCGACGCCAGTCCCGCGACAGCGGCCGTGCCCAGCGAGCTGGCGTGCGCCACCAGATGACTCGGCCACGTCCAACTTCGCCCCAGCCACCCCACCAGTAGCGCAAGGACGAACAGGGGAACCACCAGGGTGGGGTTCGCGGTGCGCAGCGTCTCGCGCGGACCGCGAGCGCGAACGGCGCGCCAGGAATAGATCTCGACCAAAGCCCCGAGTCCGAGGACGGGCAGACCGGGATGAGTGAGGGTGAGCATCAAGGCGAGCGCCACCGCTACCGCCACGACACCGGGTCCCCATCGAAAGTCCGGCGACTGGTTCTGCTCCACCGGGTGACGGGATCGAAGTGAGGAGCCTCGCCACAGACCGACCACCAGAATTGTCACAGCGACGGCGATCAACCACGGAGCGATCATGTGGCGCGCGAACACGAATCCCGGCACGCTGCGACGAGAAAAGACCAGCAGGTTGGTCAGATTGGACCCGATCAAAACGAGCGAGGCGGAGTTCGACATCAGAACCGTCCCATACAGAAAGGCTGATTCGTCGGCGGACCTCGATCGTGCCGCGTGAAGGGCAACGGGCGTCATGAACACGACGGAGGTATCGAGGTTCAATAACGCGGTCACCAGCGCCACCGCCAACATCGTGGCGACGAAGAGTGCCGTGTCGCTACCGGGAAGACGCGCGCAGCGAGAACCGAGGTACTCAAACAGTCCCTCGCCCGCCGCAACGTGGCCCACAAAGAGGAGACCGACGATCAGCACGAAGGGCTCCCACGTCGCCGAGAGTGACTGACCTAGGAGGTGCACACGAGTCTCCTCCTCCTGGCCAAATCTGAACGTCCCCTAGGGAGTGGTGGCGACCGCTCTAGCCAGCCGCAAGTTACCGAGGCGAGAAACTACTCGGCGCCGTAGAAGGGGTTCACACCCGAGGCGTGGTCAGTGACGTCAAGCACCTGAGTCAACTCCGGGATGGACTCCTTGAGTGACGTCTCGATGCCCTGGGACAGGGTGAGGCGACTCATCGAACAGCCCTGACATCCTCCCGAGAGTTTGATGTAGGCGATGCCCTTGTCCTCGTCCATAGCGACCAGGTCGGCGCGACCGCCGTGCTGGGCGATGGAGGGATTGATCTGCTCTTCGAGCACGACGAGCGCGATGGACCCGAGGGGTCCCTCGACGCCCATGGCGATGATCTCGGCGGGTACGCCGGGGTTGATCTCTTCGAGCGACGGGTTATTGGGGTTGACGAGCACCAGTCCACCGCCACCTTCGTTGGCGAACTCCAGTCGACTACCACGCAGGCGATCCACACTCGCGGCGGGCACCACGATGGTCACATCACCGTCACGGCCGATCGCCGCGTCTTCGGGGGCGAGGTTGAGCTCGGAGAAGTACAGGTCGTAGGTGTAACCCGCACCACGCGTACCGGTCACTTCGATCCACAGCGCCAGGGTGTCGCTCGGCGTTTCTGCGTTCATCGCGTCGATTACGACGTTTCGCGCTTCGTCGGTCAGGGTGAGTACGTCAAAGGTGTCGATCGAGGTCATGCACAAAGTGTAGAGGTGCCCTGCGAATTGCATGGCGCACAGTAAGTTTGGCCCGTGACATCAATCCCCCCCGACACTCACGAGTGGGTGAGTTTCGAAGACCTCAAGCGTGAGCGCACCTGGATGTTCGACGTGACATTCCTCGAAAGTAACTGGACCTGCATCTTCGGCCACGGCTGTCAGGGCGTGCTCACCGGGCCCTCCCCCGAGCTGGTGCAGGGATGCTGCAGCTACGGGGCCCACTTCGTGGACGAAAAGGACCAACGGCGCGTCGAACGCGCCGCCAAGCGCCTCACCGCCGATCAGTGGCAGTTCAAGGCCAAGGGTAAGAACGGCACCACGCGAGTGAAGCGCAACGGCGACATCGTGACGCGCCTCGTCCAGGACGCCTGCATCTTTCTCAATCGCCCGGACTTCGAGCGAGGACCGGGCTGCGCGCTGCACGTCATGGCGATCGACAACAACGAGAGTTACATTCCGCTCAAGCCCGAGGTCTGCTGGCAACTTCCCCTACGGCGAGACGAAGAGATCCAAGACGACGGTCATGTGATCACCCGCATCGGGCAATGGGGTCGGCGTGACTGGGGCGCGGGTGGTGCCGAGTTCCACTGGTGGTGCACCGAGTCCGCCTCGGCGTTCGTCGGCAAGACCCGCGTCGTTGATTCGATGCGTGAGGAACTCGTCGCCATGGTGAGTGAGCCCGTGTACCGACGGCTCTACGCGTATCTCGACCAGCGAGCATCTCAGCCCAAGGCCACGCGCCTCGCGCACCCGGTGGTTCGAAAGAAGGCCTAGCCCTCGGCGGCGAGGGGATCCTCTTCGTTAAACGTCGCCCGAGGCAGAGATCCGAGGATCTCGTCGTAACGGTCCTCTTCAGCCAGGCACCATTCGGCGTGTACGTCGTCGGGGGCGGCGCCACATTCCGCGCACGTGGTGGCTCGCGGTCCGGTTGACCTCTTTAATTCGCGAGCTTCGACAAAACGACGGTGACGACCCTTTTTCACGTCAACTCCTCACTGACCGCGGGCCAAGACCCAGGCGGCGGCCATAACCCAATTTTGTTTGGGTTGCGGTTCCATACTACCAAGGCGACCTCGTGACTCAGCCCCTAACATTTGCCTCGTGAGCACCACCTTTGACCCCCAGGACATGATTCTTCGCTTTCGCGAACGCGCCGACGCCGTGAAGCGCCGCGGCCTACCGCCAGTTGAAGGTCCCGAGCGTCAGATGTTCATGGACGCGGCCAAACTCGACTTCCAGGACTTCGCCATGCTCGGTGACGCCACGGCCACCCTCGAAGACGGCATCTTGCGCCTCGAGATTGACCTTCGGCCTCCCGCGAGTTAACGAGTTACGTCGTCAGATCGCTCTTAATCCGAGCGGACGCCTCGGCCAGTTGAGCGACCCCCAGAGAGAGATCGCCGATCGCACGATTTCGCTTGGTCGAACTCGCACCCGCCTTGTAACAGACGTTGGCGCCCGCACCCAGGTTGCCGTAGGCCTTGGCGAGCAGCGAACTGGCGAGGTGATCGGGCGTCGGCAACGCGGAGTTGGCTTCTTCGGACTCGACCAGCATGACCGCACACACGGTGTGCAGTTCGCTCGTCGAGGCCGACTTGGTTCGCAGCGCCGTCGCTGAATGCTTGGCGTCGTTGATCAGCGTCTTGTTGTTCGCAACGTACGCGCTGTCCGACACCCACGACTTCATCGCGGTCTTCTCGGACTGAGTCCCCCAGGCTCCGAGCACCACCACGCAGGCTGCCAGAGCCGCGACGCTCCGCAGTACTTTCGCTCGACTCACGTGGCGACAACCAGGTGCAACTGGCGAGGACCGCGGCGCACGACGAAGTAGCGGTCGTGCAGCGCGTTGTCCATATTCACTCGCGCGTCGGCGTCGAGACGCACGTTGTTGAGATACACCCCGCCCTGTTCGAGGAACCGACGCGCTTCGCCCTTGGACTTGGCGAGTTGGCTCGCGACCAGCAGATCGACCGGATCGATGCCCGCCAAAAGATCCGCGCGCGACCACGTCGAGGAAGGTGCGTCCTTCACGACTTCGAGGAGTGTCGACTCGTCGAGTTCGGCGATGGCCTCGGAAAAGAGTGCAGTGCTCGCTCGCTCGGACTTGACCGCTGCGTCCTCGCCGTGAACCATGGCGACCACTTCGTGCGCCAGCACCCGCTGAGCGCGACGTTCTTGGGGCGCTGTGACCGTAGCCTCATCGAGTTCGGCGATCGCCTCGTGAGTGAGAAACGTGAAGTAGCGCAGCAGCTGCGGGGTGACCACATCGTCACTGTTGAGCAGGAACTGGTACATCTGAAAGGGCGACGTGCGTGTTGGATCGAGCCACACTTGCTCGCCGCCCTCGGACTTTCCGAACTTCGTGCCGTCGGCGCGCACGAGCAAAGGCGAGGTCAGGGCATCGGCGCTGCCGCCCGCGGATTTGCGCACGAGCTCGGCGCCCACGGTGATGTTGCCCCACTGATCCGAGCCACCCAACTGCAGGGTGCAGCCCTCGTCCAGGTAGAGGCGCAGAAAGTCGTAGGCCTGGAGCAACATGTAGGAGAACTCGGTGAACGAGAGCCCCACGTCATCGCGATCGAGTCGACTCTTGACCGACTCCTTGGCGATCATCTGGTTGACCGTAAAGAACTTGCCCACGTCGCGCAAGAAGTCGGTCAGGCTGACGGTCGTGAGCCAGTCGGCGTTGTTGAGCAGGGCCGCTTGGGCCTTGCCCGCACTCGGCTCGAAGTCCAAAAACTGGGCCATCTGGACTCGGATCCCCGCGAGATTCGCCTCGAGCACCTCGGGAGTGAGCAACGGTCGCTCGGCGTCCTTGAAGCTCGGATCCCCCACCAGGCCCGTACCGCCGCCCGCCAGGGCGATGGGTCGGTTGCCGGCCATCTGCAGTCGGCGCATATTCAGTAGCGGAATGAGACTGCCTAGGTGCAGCGAGGAGGCCGTGGGGTCAAAACCCACGTACAGCGTGACTGAACCCGCGTCGAGGCGCTCGAAAACGCCCTCGTCGGTGGTCTGATGGATCAGGCCACGAAACTCCCAGTCGTCACGTACTTTCATGCATGGAGTCTACGGGGGACACCGATTACAGCGATGGCGTGAAGGGCAGGTTCGTCTGGAGCCACAGGACGAAGGTGTGCCACCATCCGGCGATCTCACTCACCCCAATGGCGATGAGCAGCACTCCCCCAATCACCCCGATCACTTTGGCGTGGCGGCGCAGCCACGTCGAGGCGACCGCCATCCACTCCGTCGCGATCGCCGCGACGAGAAACGGCAAGCCCAGGCCCAGGCAGTAGAAGAACGCGAGGATCGAACCCCGCAACGCGGTCGCCCCGGGTGAGGCCGAGGCCAGGGCCAAGATCGCCGCGAGCGTCGGCCCGATGCACGGCGTCCAACCCAGGCCAAAGGTAAAGCCCAACATCGCCGCACCCGCTACCGACGCACGTGGGAGGCGGTGGATGCGCCGTTCACGGTTCAGCCACGACGAGGGCCACCACCCCGCAAAGAACAGACCCAGTCCAATCGTGATGACCCCGAAGACGATCTCCAGGATCCGCTGATGCTCGTCAAGCTTCTGACCGAAGTCGCCAAACAACGCGCCGAAACTGACGAAGATGATCGTGAAGCCCAGAATGAACGCAACGGCCCCGATCATTGCTCGCCCGCGACTGTTGGTGCCTTCGATGCGCCCGGCCGAT
>DATHNV010000046.1:0-3467 GCA_035485615.1 Acidimicrobiales bacterium | reverse complement strand
CTGAGATGAGTTTGACGAAGGCGCGTGCCACCCGGTAGTAGTCGCTGTAGGCCCCCTGGAGCCGCTCGTCGTAGAGGGCGAGCAGTTCGTCGTCGTTCTCCAGTAGCGCTTGGGCTAGAACACCCGCCGCCAGGCGTCCCGACTCATATCCGTACGCAATGCCTTCGCCGTTGAAGGGGTTCACCGTGCCTGCCGCGTCACCGATCGCCATCGTGTTCGCGCCCACGCGCGGTCCGATGGAGAGTCCCATCGGCAGACGTCCGCCGGTGGGCGCACCACACGAGGTCTCCTCGCTCAGCCCCCACTGACCGCCCACCTGGGCGACGAAGTACTCCTGGAGCTTCGTGGTGTTCACGCCCTTCCAGTGACCGCCGGTGGAGAGCAATCCCACGCCCACGTTGACCCGACCATCGCCGAGCGGGAAGATCCAGCCATAGCCCGGCACGACCTCGCCGTTGGAGTCGCGGATGTCGAGGTGCGAGTCGATCCAGGGCTCGTCGTGGCGATCACTCGTGTAGTAGCCGCGCAGCGCCATGCCGAGGGGCCAGTCGCGATTGCGCGTGACTCCCAGGTCCCGCCCGAGCCGCGAGTTTTGCCCGTCGGCCGCGACAACGTAGCGTCCGCGGATCTCGGCTTCCTCGCCGGTGTCCTTGTCCTTGACGACGACACCCTTCGCACCCACGAGTTGCTCGTCGCGGCCCGGTTCAGTCTCGACCAGCGCGATCGCCTCGACGCCGTTGAGGACGTCGGCGCCATATTTCTCGGCGTGTTCGGCCACGAGGCCGTCCAAGTTGAAGCGCGTAATGGTGTAGCCGTAGTTGGGAAAAACGGGGTGTTCGGGCCACTGCATGTCGAGTTGGGCGCCGAAGCCGAAGCCGCGCAGGCCCTGATAGCGGTGACCATTTGCGGCCACCACACCCTCAAGGCCCATCTCGGCCAGCTGGTAGACCGAGCGCGGGGTGAGGCCATCGCCACAGGTCTTCTCGCGGGGGAAGTGCTTCTTCTCGACCAGGCACACTGACCAACCGGCTGAGGCGAGCCAGTAGGCGCACGCCGAGCCACTAGGGCCGGCGCCGACGATCACGACGTCGTAGATCGTAGGGTGGGCGACCACCTCGGCGAGGCTTTTCACGCGCACAATCCTACGCCGTGTATCAGGGCACACGCCCGTCCAAGGGGTCCACTGGGGTCTGGTAGAAATGATGAACGTGAGTCAGTACAGCGCAATCCTTGGACTCCTCATCCTCGGAGTGCTCTTCGCGTCGGGTTCTTTTGTCGCCTCGGGGCTCCTTGCTCCGCACAAGCGTCCGACCGACGCGAAGTTGGCACCCTATGAATGCGGCATCGTCCCCGAAATCGAGCCGCCTCAGCGGTTCCCTGTTCGCTTCTACCTCGTGGCCATGATCTTCGTGATCTTCGACATCGAGGTGGTCTTTATGTACCCCTTTGCGGTCGTCTTTCGCCAACTGGGCGTCTTTGGTCTCATCGAGGTCGTGATCTTCTCTCTGGCCGTCTTTGGCGCGCTGCTCTTCCTGGTCGCCGAGGGGGCGCTCACCTGGGGACCCGTCAAGCACTTGGTGCCCGGCATGCCCGCACGCACCAGTGAGTCGACCATTGTGCGCATCGGCGCCGACCCCGACCAGGCGGCGTAGTGGCCCTCGAAGACCTGCAGCACAACTTCCTTACGGGCCAGGTCGAGGACCTGGTGCGTTGGGCGCGACGCGCCTCGGTCTGGCCCGCCACGTTCGGGCTCGCGTGCTGTGCGATTGAGATGATGGCCGCGGGTGCGGCCGACTACGACCTTGCGCGTTACGGCATGGAGGTCTTTCGCAACTCCCCACGCCAGGCTGACCTCATGATCGTGGCCGGTCGGGTCAGCCAGAAGATGGCGCCGGTCCTGCGTCAGGTCTACGACCAGATGATGGAGCCCAAGTGGGTCATCTCGATGGGCGTGTGCGCCTCGTCGGGCGGCATGTTCAACAACTACGCGATCGTCCAGGGCGTCGACCAGATCGTCCCGGTGGACGTCTACGCGCCGGGCTGCCCGCCCAGCCCCGAGACGCTGATGCACGCGATCCTCACCCTCCACGAGCAGATCCGGACCGGCGAGATCCTGAAGCGCCGCGCCGAGGGCCGCCCCACGCAGGTCGCCGAGCAGTCCAACGTCTGGACCCCCGAAGTCCCCGTCGCCGTGAGGGTGGGAACACCGAAGTGATCTCCCTTCCCCCTACGGCCCCCCCAGGAGTCGTGACCGCCGAAGCGGTGGCGAGCGACCTGGGATGCTTTCCTTCTCTCGACCAGTACGTCGATCTCGTGCGCGCCTTAAAGGACGACAACTTCGAGATGTGCGTGGACCTGTGCGGAGTCGACTACCTCGAGCACCTCGATCGATCGCTGCCCGACGGCGTCGAGTCCACGCGCTTTGAGATCGTCGTCAACTTGCTCTCGCTCTCCAAGCGCCAGCGCGTGCGAATTCGCGTCCAGGCCGGTAACGACGAGCCGCGAGTGCCCTCACTCTTTTCGCTCTACCCCGGCACCGAAGCAATGGAGCGCGAGGCCTTCGACCTCTTTGGCGTGCTCTTTGACGGTCATCCCGATCTCACGCGCATCTTGATGCCCGAGGACTGGGAGGGCCATCCGCTGCGCAAGGACTATGCGGTGGGCCGAGTTCCCGTCCAGTTCAAAGAGACCCCAGGCCCGCGATGACCGACTCTCACGACAGCGTGCGCGTGGCCGAGCGGGTCGACCTGCTCGCCGCCGAAACCGACGAGGGCCTCCAGGGACTCCAGCAACGCCGCTACACCAACACCGACGAGCTCGGTCGTGAAGTCGGCGCGGTGCTGCGCACGAGCGACCTGACCCTCGATCCGCGCGACGTCGACTACGAGCGGCGCGACGACGAGACGATGATCATCAACATGGGTCCGGCTCACCCTTCGACCCACGGAGTGCTGCGCCTCATGCTCGAGCTCGACGGCGAGTTCGTGCTGCGCACCAAGCCGGTCATTGGCTACCTGCACACCGGCATGGAAAAGACCGGCGAGGTACTGAGCTACGTGCAAGGCGCGACCAACGTGACGCGGATGGACTACCTGAGTCCGATCGGCAACGAGCTCTGTTACGCCATGGCCATCGAGAAGTTGCTGGAACTCGAGATCCCCGCACGCGCGACCTGGATTCGCATGATGATGTCCGAGCTCAACCGCATTACCTCGCACCTGGTGTGGATCGCCACCAACGGGATGGACCTCGGGGCGACCTCGATCATGATCTACGGATTCCGCGAGCGCGAGTTGATCCTCGCCTTCTTCGAGAAGACCGCCGGCTTGCGGATGAACCTCAACTACGTGCGCCCCGGTGGCGTCGCCGCAGACTTGCCGGACGGTTGGGAAGACGACGTTCTTGTCATCTGCGACACGATCTACGAGCGCACCTTTGAGTACGACGAACTTCTGACCGGCCAACCG
>DATHNV010000045.1:0-3976 GCA_035485615.1 Acidimicrobiales bacterium | reverse complement strand
ACTCTTCGCCATCCCGAGTGACATCGCCATTCCGGCTGCCCTGGGCGGAGTCATTACCGAAAAGGTGGCCACGATCATGTCGGCCACGATGATGGTCGAAGCAGCCAACGGTCCCACCACGGGCGAGGGCGCAGGCGTGCTCGCCTCGCGCAACATCCCCGTCGTACCCGACGTGCTGGCGAATGCCGGTGGGGTCGTTGCTTCCTACTTCGAGTGGGCCCAGGACCTCCAGGGGTTCATGTGGGAGCCCGAGCTCTTTCACCAGCGACTCGAAAAAACCATGCACGCCGCCTTCGACTCCGTCTGGGAGCGTCACCAGCAACTCGATCTCGCCCTGCGCGACACCGCACTCGTCGTGGGAGTGGAGCGCATCGCCGAAGCGACGCGACTGCGCGGCCTCTTTCCCTAAACCCGCCTCTCGCGCAGCACGACCGTACCCGCCGCCTTGTCGTGCAAGGTCTGATGGCGCCGGTCCCAGGCCGCCCACAGGAGTTCGAAGTAGTGGGGAACCTGTAGCAGCAAGAAGATGTAAATCCCCTGGGTCGGAATCGTCACGTGATGCGTGGTTGAGTCGATGTAGAAGCGCAGCGGGTGCAGGAAGGGCAGCAAGATCCACACGCAGTAGAACAGCGTGCGGGTGAACACCTGTTTCGAGGTGACCGGCGATCCGTCGACACTCCGACAACGCATGTGGCACATCGCCATACCGGGAGACCAGCCCTTGTAGTGAAGCCAGAGCCCGAAGTAGGCGGCGTTGACCCCGACGGCTTCGAGGGCGAGCGCCCACGTCGGAACGTTGGTCGCGCCACTCTGGAGCAAGCCGATCGCGGCGTTGACGAGGAACGAGTCGATGATGAAGCTCAATACGCGCCACCAGAAACCAGCTACGTACTCACCCGTCACGACGGCGCCGCGAGCCACGGTTACGGGCGAGGCTGCCGAGCCGCTCGCGCTGGGACGTGGACTGAGCGCGCCGCAGGCGCCGCAGAATGTCTGACCCGGAGTGGTCGTTGCCCCGCACGTTTCACACATCGGTGCGTCGGCGCGACGAGTGCCGCACGACGAACAGAAGTTGGCGCCCTCCGATTGCTCGGCCCCACAGACCTGGCAATACGTCACGGCAGCCTTTCTACTCACGAATCGTCACCACACTACAAACGTGGTCGATTCCTCACGAGTTGCGTGAGCAAACCGCGTTTCCCCGAGCGCCCAGTGCGCTCGGGGAAACGTAGACGATGCGGCTAGATCACGTGCGGCCCGTCGGTCGCTGTCGCCTCGGCGGTCTCGGCGATCCCTTGGGACTGATCGACCGACTTCTTATCCGGGCGGGCCAACGACTCGTAGAGCGCGCCGACCACCACGATGACGAACATCACGAGCAACGTGATCCAGCCGTAGTTAAACAGCACACCTCGTCCACTCGAAAGCGAACTCGGCCACACAATGTCGAGCAGCATGACGAAGAGGTACGCCCCTCCGATCACGGTCACCGGTGTGCTCCACTTACCCAGCGTGAACTGGCCGCTCGGCTTCCACCCGCGACGCTCGGCGATGAACGAGCCGAGTACCGTCAAGAAGAACGACAGGTAGATGCCCGAAGTCGCAAAGGACACCAGCGCAAACAGCGCGTTCACGTTGGCCGGGTAGTAGAACCACAGCACGTGCACGGGCTTGGACGGGTTCACGAGCACGAGGAGCAAGAACAAGAACGGTACGACCGTCGCCACGACGATGGCGTTGCGTGGCGTGCGGCGATGAGGCGTAACCCGACGCAGAACCTTCGAGCCGGGGATCGCGCCATCTCGTGCCAGCGCGAAGGTGACGCGAGATCCCGCTCCCATCACGGCCGTGCCGCAACTGAAGAAGGCGATGATCACCATCACCAAGAAGAAGTCCTGGAGCCAACTGGGCAACTGGGCCAGGATGACCGGAATACCACCGGTCACGACTGAGTCAAATCCCGTCTTGGGAATCGCCAGCAGCAGTCCGAGCACCAGCACGAAGGACGCGACGCCCCCGTAGAGAATGGCGTTGCGCATTGCGCGCGGGACCTGTCGGCCCGGGTCCTTGGTCTCCTCGGCGATGTCGCCGGCTGACTCAAACCCGTAGAAGATGTAGACGTTGGCGAGGATCGCCACGAGTGCTGCGCCGGTGAGCCAGTGACCGCCGAAGTTCACGCCAAAAGGATTGGTCTTGGCGTACTGCACGCCCTGGGTCGTGGTGAGAAAGCCCAGGCCGTGGTGGAAACCCTTAATGGCCAGCGCGATAAACACGCCGAAGGTGCCGATGGTCTCGACGTAGACGCCGTAGCGCGCGACGCGCCCCAGAATCTTGGCGCCGACTGAGTTCATGATCGCCGAGAGAAGGATGACGATCGCCACGACGCAGAAGATTGTCACGTGGTTCGCGGGATTCAGATGGGTCTTGAACCAGATGTTCATGAGGTCGGTCACGTAGCTGACGATGCCCGAGTCCACCGAGGCCACGGTCGCGAGCAGCGCGAAACCGTAGATCCAACCCACGAACCAGCCGTAGCGCGCGCCAATGTTGAACTTGCCGTACTGGTAGAGGGCCCCGGAGAGCGGATACTCACTGGCCAACTGACCAAACACCAAGGCGACGAGCGTCATAAAGAGCACGACAACCGGAATTGTCCAGATGTAGGCCGGGCCGCCCGCACCCGCTCCGATCACGAAGATCGAGTAGATGCCGACCACCGGGCTGAGGTAGGCAAAAGCGACCGAGAAGTTGTCGAAGAGCCCCAGTACTCGATTCAATTCTTGGCGGTACCCGAGCGCATGAAGTCGCTCGTGGTCCCTCACCACATGTTCATCTACCGGCATGTCCATCCCCCCAATTGCTGCGCGTCACTGCGCAGTGGCCCCTAACGATAACCATCGACGAGCTGGGACGCAGAGTTCGGCGATCGCACGGCTGTGCAAGTCTTAAGTAATGAATGAAAGCGAGCGCGTCGAAGAACTCGAGGCGTTAGTTCGATCGCTGAACGAAGAAGTCGAGCGACTAAGGGCCGAACTGTCGCGGTTACGCCGTGATCAGCACGAACGCCCGCCGCACTATTCCTGAACTTCTCGGTGCGTAATCACGAGGCGCTGGCCGAGTTCGGCTAGTACGAACAATCGACGCGGAGCAACTCGGCGCGCTTCGCGAAGGCGAGCCGTGGCGTCACCGTGAGGTGGCACGTGAGTCAGGAGAGTGGTGGCTGAATCAATCTCCTCTGCGAGGTTGGCGACATCAGTGCTCGACAAGTGATACGGCCACACGACCTCGTCGGCGTTGGAGTACGTGCACTCGAGCACGGCGAGGTCCGGTCGTCGCCACGAGGGTGGAACGCGCCACCCTGGCCCGGTGTCCGCGCTGTAGACAACGTGAGTGTCGTTCACCGACACCCGCACGCCGAGCGTCGGAATCTGATGCGTCGTCGTGGAGAACTCGAGCGCGAAAGGTTCCAACCACAGGTGGCTGGTGTCATCCACGACCGCCCGGACGGTATCGAAAGGATCCATGACGTCAGAGAGTGCGCCCAACGTGTCCGCGGAGGCGAGCACGACGGGCGACTGATGGGTCGCGGATGCGTACCCCAGAAAGTCTCCGAGGTCGGCGTAGTGATCGCGGTGGGCGTGACTCACCACGATCGCCCGAACGTCGGTGTCGATGGCGAGATCTCGAAACGAACCGAAGGTGCCGAATCCGCAGTCGAGAATTACCGACGTGTCGCCGCACTCAAGGAGATAGCCCGAACACGGCTGTTGCAGTTCGGGGTCAAAAGACGATCCCGCACATCCCAGAACGGTGAGCGCAATCGAATCGCGATCAGCGGGGCGGTTTCCTTCAGTGCTGCTCGTAGGTCCCCACGATGACGGCGCGGCCCAAGGCGTGAGCGAACAGGTTGAAGCCCACGTAGGCCGGCGTCGCATTCTCGGGCACGTCCAACGAGTCAACGTCGAGCGCGTGGACG
>DATHNV010000044.1:0-4907 GCA_035485615.1 Acidimicrobiales bacterium | reverse complement strand
TTGGCCAAGTGGATGGCGGGACCGAGCGCGCGAACCTTGCGGAACTCCTCGTCGGCAGCGGTCGTGGGAAGGTCGCGAATGCGTTCGACCAGCGTCGTGACGTACAGCGTCGCGAGAGCCAGTTCGCCCCGCGCCGACTCGTCGAGACCTTTGAGCTCGTTGCGCTCGTACTGGTCCAGCAGCAGCGCGGCAAAACGATCGGCGCTGGCCATCAGGTGCTCGGCGGCCTCGCGCGCGCTCTCACTGAGGAGTGATCGCGCCACCGTGGCGAGGGCGCGTAGTCGCGCGGCGCTCAAGGTCGTGCCGAGCAGCGTCGCGAAGATGTCGAGGATTTCGTGGGCTTCGTCAAAGACGACGTACTCGTGGGCCGGCAGCAGCATCGCGCCCGACGCGAGGTGCGACGCGTAGAGGTGCGCGTTCACTATGACAATCGAGGAGTCGCTCGCGCGGTCGCGCGCGAGTTCGGTGAAGCAGTTCTGGCCCTGGGGACACTTGGCCCGAGTGAGACACTCCTGGGGGGTGACAGAGACCGCCCGTCGAGCGCGAGCATCGACCTCGAAAGGGAGTTCATCGAGGTCACCGCTGTCGGTGTCGTTGGCCCAGCGCAGAATTCGGCGCATCTGGTCGGCCACCCCGCGCGGCACGTCGCTGCCGTCTTCGAAGCTGAGTTGCGCGCCCGCGCCCAGGCTCTGGGCGCGATTGCGACACAGGTAGTTCTGGCGACCCTTGAGGACCGCCACCTTCACACCCGGCACGTGGGCGGCGACCTGGGGCGCGTCCTTGGACGCGAGCTGGTCCTGGAGATTCTTGGTCGCGGTCGCGATCACCACCCGTTCGCCCGAGAGCACCGCCGGCACGAGATAGGCGAGCGACTTGCCTACTCCGGTCCCGGCTTCGATGACGTGCGATCGTCGCCGCGAGATGGCCGAGGCGACCAGGCGCACCATCTCGCGCTGGCCCTCGCGACTTTCGCCACCGCCGGGCAGGTCGTGCGTGATGCGATCGAGCAGCGTGAGAGCCGCATCGGCGTCGACCGACGTGTCTCTCTCGCCGAGTTGCACACCCTCGTCGATGTCGCGCTCGACGTAGGGCGCGTCGTCGTCGGGGTCGAAACTCTTCACCTTGCGACATTACGGGTCGCAGGGCCAGAAATAGGGGGACCAGGTAGTTTTGAGAGGTGCCCGATCCTCGTCCCACGCCACTTCCCGCGTCCCTGGGGCGCTCCGGTGTGCCCCGCCACGTGGCGATCGTCATGGACGGCAACGGGCGCTGGGCGCAGCGACGAGGACTTCCTCGCACCGAGGGACACGCCGCCGGCGAGGCGTCGTTGCTCGACACCGTCTATGGGGCAATCAGCTGCGGAGTGAAGGTTCTGACCGTCTTCGCGTTCTCCTCAGAGAACTGGCGACGACCAGTCGACGAGGTGCGTTTTCTCGTGAACTTCAACCGTGACCTGCTAGAACGTCGCCAGGATGAGCTGCACGAGGACGGCGTGCGCATCGTGTTTTCGGGACGCCGAGACTGGCGCGTGCCGCGCGGGGTGCTCTCGCGCATGGACAAGGCGGCCGCCCTGACGCAGAACAACAAGGTCATGACGCTCAACATCGCCTTTAACTACGGGGGACGCGCCGAGATCGTGGACGCCGTGCGGGCCCTGATCGACGAGAGGGTCCCCGCAAAGAAGATCGACGACAAGGCGATCAGCGCGCACATGTACCACCCCGAGCTACCCGATCCGGACCTCATTATCCGCACCTCGGGCGAGTACCGGCTCTCGAACTTCTTGCTGTGGGAGATCTCGTACTCCGAGTTCGTCTTTAGCGACGTGCTCTGGCCGGACTTTCGTCGCGAACACCTCTTTGGCGCGATCGAAGAGTTCCAACACCGCGAGCGACGTTTCGGGGGCGTCGAGGAGTGAGAGTCACTCGCGCCACGCTCATCGTGGCCGCGCTGTTGTACGTGACGCTGTGGGTGATCGCGGCCAATGGCGCGAGCGAACTGTACGTGCCCCTCGTCATTCCCCTGGCGCTGGTGCTCATGATCATTCTCGGCGTGGCCCTGCAGCGCTACATGGGGATCGCGCCGCGTCACCCGAAGTTCGACGACTCGAAAGACGAGCGCGAGCCGTGAACGAGATCCACGACGACGCCGTGGTGCTGCGCACCTACAAGTCGGGTGAAGCGGATCGCGTGGTGGTGCTGTGGACGCGCCACTTCGGCAAGGTCCGCGTGCTCGCCAAGGGTGCGCGTAAGTCGACCAGTCGTCTAGGCGCCACCCTCGAGACGCTCGCCTACGTGAAGGTCGACCTCGTCAAGACCCGTGGGGAGTTCTACATCGTGCGTCACGTGGCGCACCTCGAACACCTGGCCAACCTGCGCGGTTCGTACGCGCGCATCTCGGCCGGGTACGCGGTCGTTGAGGCGATGGACGCGATTCCCTCCGACGGGGTCGCGGACGAAGCGATCTTCGATCTGCTCGTGCGGGTGCTGAGCACCCTCGACGACGAGACCTACGACCCCACGCTGGTGCCCGCCTCGTTCTTTTTCCGCCTGCTCAGTCTGGATGGATCCCAGCCCGTCGTCGACGTGTGCGTCAACTGCGGGCGCGAAGAGCCCCTGGTCGCCTTTGACGCCGGCATCGGAGGGACGCTCTGTAGCAACTGTCGCCAGGGGGTGGCCCTCTCGCTCGACGCGCTGGTTCTGATTCGTCGCATGCTCGGCGGCGACCTCGGCGCCGTGCTCAAGAACGAGCCGCCCGCCGGTGCCGGGGAAGTGATGGCCCTCGCCCAAGGGGCGATCGAAAGCCACTTCGGGCGTCGACTGCGCGCTCCGGGAGCGTCCGCGCCCTTGGCGACACCGCGCTCCCCGTAGGGTGGCTTCGCATGTCTGAGTACGGCGTCTACGTCCACGTTCCCTTTTGTGCGCATCGTTGCGACTACTGCGCCTTTGCCACCTACGAAGATCGCGACCACCTCATGTCGTCCTACGTGTCGGCGGTCGTGAGTGAGATTGAACGCGCCAAGGACGAGGGCCTGGCGACCGCGACGTCGGTGTTCTTTGGTGGCGGGACTCCCTCACGACTCGCGCCCGACGCGTTGTTCCGCATCCTTGACGCCATTCCGCGGAGCGAGGACGCCGAGGTGACTGTGGAGTGCAACCCCGAAGATGCTTCGTTGGAGCGCCTCGTCGCGTACCGCGCGGGCGGCGTCACGCGGATGAGCTTTGGGGTGCAGTCCACCCAACCCGCCGTGCTGGCGGACCTCGGGCGACGACACGGCACGATGGCCCATCGCGAGGTCTCCGAGGCGGTGAGCCAGGCGGGTTTTTCGACCTGGAACATGGACCTCATCGTGGGATCACGCGCCGAGACCCTGGACGACGTGCGACACACGCTGTCTGATCTCTTGGAACTCGAAAATCCACCGCCTCACCTCAGTTGCTACGCGCTCACGCCCGAGCCCGCGACGCCGCTCGGACGCGATCCGGCTCGTCACCCCGATGAGGACGCCACGGCCGACGCCTACGACCTGGTGGGTGAGGTCCTCGACGAGCACGGATATCTCTGGGAGGAGATCTCGAACTGGGCGAAGCCCGGGCACGAGTGTCGCCACAATCACGTGTACTGGGATCGGGGCGACTACCGGGGCTTTGGCTCGGCCGCGCACTCGCACCACGCGGGACGCCGGTTCTGGAACGTGCGCACGCCCGATCGCTACATCGAACTCATCGAGAAGGGCGACTCGGCACTCGGGGGCGAAGAGTTCGTCGATGCACCGAGCCAAGCGTTCGAGAGTGACTCACTCGCCCTGCGCACCGCGCGCGGGGTGCCCCTCGAAGCGTTCGACTCACTCGACGAGATCGCTCATTTGGTGCACGTACGTGACGGGCGCGTGACGCTCACGCCAAAGGCCCGACTCGTGGCGAACCAGGTCATCGTCCGTCTAAGAAGCGCGGGGTAGGCCTGTAACCTTGGTAGATGTCTGACACGCCCGAGCTCGACCCGGATCTACTGGAAAAAGTGACGAATCTGGCCAAGCGGCGCGGATTCATCTTCCAGTCGGCCGAGATCTACGGGGGCTTTCGCTCGACCTACGACTACGGCCCGCTCGGCGTCAACATGCTGCGCAACGTCAAGAACGCCTGGTGGTACTCGATGGTCCAAACCCGGCGCGACATCGTCGGAATCGACGCCGCCATCCTCGGCCCGCCCGCAGTCTGGGCGGCATCGGGGCACCTCGAGACCTTCACCGACCCGCTCGTCGATTGCCTCAACTGCAAGGAACGCTGGCGCGAGGACAAGATCGACGGGGTCTGTCCCAACTGCGGTTCCACCAAGTTCACCGAGCCCCGCGCGTTCAACCTGATGTTCAAGACCCAGGCCGGTCCCGTCGAGGGGGAGGGCGCCACGGCGTACCTGCGGCCCGAAACCGCTCAGGGCATCTTCACCAACTTCGCCAACGTCCTGGCGACCACCCGCAAGAAACCACCCTTTGGCATCGCCCAGGTCGGCAAGTCCTTTCGCAACGAGATCACCCCCCAGAACTTCGTCTTTCGCACGCGAGAGTTCGAGCAGATGGAGATGGAGTACTTCGTCGCGCCCGAGGAGGCGCCTGAGTGGCACCGCTACTGGATCGAGACGCGCTTCGCTTGGTACATCGACCTGGGCATTCCCGAGAACTGGCTGCGCAAGTACGAGCACGCGCTGGCCGACCTCTCGCACTACTCCAAGGGCACGACCGACGTTGAGTTCTTCTATCCCTGGGGCTGGGACGAACTGGAGGGTATCGCCAATCGTGGCGACTACGACCTGACCCAGCACTCGAAGCACTCGGGCGTCGCCCTGGACTACTTCGATCCCACGACGAACGAGCGCTACACGCCCTACGTGATCGAGCCCGCCGCCGGCGC
>DATHNV010000043.1:0-4196 GCA_035485615.1 Acidimicrobiales bacterium | reverse complement strand
CGTCTCGGAGACTCCGTTGCAGTCCAAGGAGTACGAGGATCTGGCTCGCCACGTGGCCGTGGCGAACGCCGAGATGAAACGGCGCTTGAGCGACGTGCAGGAGCTCGTCACCAAACGCGATGAGTTGCTGCGCGCCTGGTCACCCAAGGACGAACGTGAATAAGCGCGTCGTGATCGCCGACGACGAGTCGATCATTCGTCTCGACCTCAAGGAGATCCTCGAGGGCGACGGGTACCTCGTGGTCGGCGAAGCCGCCCGAGGCGACGACGCGCTGGCGATGATCAAGGAACACGAGCCCGACTTGGCCCTGCTCGACATCAAGATGCCGGGTATCGACGGTATCGAGGTGGCGCGCGCCCTCAAGGGCTCGAACACCGTCGTCGTGCTCTTGACGGCCTTTAGCCAACGAACGCTGATCGAGAGCGCGCGCGACGCGGGAGTGAGCGCTTACCTGGTCAAGCCTTTTCGTTCGAGTGAGATCCTGCCCAAGTTGGCGGCGATATTAAATCCCGAAGCTAGTGAAGTTAGCGCCACGCACGAGACCACGAGTGCAGACGACAAGATCGAGACGCGCGAGATCGTCCAGCGCGCCAAAGAACTACTCATGGCTGAGCGCGGACTCGATGAGCCAGCTGCCTTCGAGGTGATTCAGCAGTCGGCCATGCGGGCACGCACTCGTATGCGTGACGTGGCCCAACAGATACTCAACGGTGAGTTCATTGGCTGAGCCGACCTCTCCGGTCGATCGCCGTCCGCTCGTCCTCTTGGACGGCATGTCGCTCGCCTTTCGCGCGTTCTTTGCCCTGCCCACGGACATTCAAACCTCGGCCGGGGTCGTCACCAACGCGCTGCACGGTTTCGCCTCGATGCTGGTGTCGCTGGTGGGCTCGCAGAACCCACGAGCCCTGGCCGTGGCCTTCGATCTGCCCGGTGGCACCTTTCGCGACGAGATGACCGAGGACTACAAGGGTGGCCGTGACGCCACGCCTCCCGAGATCGAGCATCAGTTCGACCTGATTCGCACGATGTGCGAGACACTGCATATCCCGGTGCTCGGCGTCGAGCGCTACGAAGCCGACGACGTGCTCGCGACTCTCGCCTCCTGGGGACGCGACGCGCAGATCCCGGTGGTCATCGTCTCGGGGGACCGCGACACGTTTCAACTGGTGGAGGACCCCTACGTCAAGGTGCTTTACAACCGTCGCGGCGTGTCGGACTACTCGCTGTACGACGAGAGCGGCATCTTCGAGCGCACTGGGATTGAGGCGCCGCGGTATCCACTGTTGGCGGCCCTGCGCGGTGACACCTCGGACAACCTGCCCGGCGTACCCGGGGTGGGAGAGAAGACAGCGGCGAAACTCTTTTCGCAGTTCGCCGATATGGACGAGCTCTACGCGAATCTCGACTCGCTCACGCCCAAACTGCGCGAGAACCTCGCCGCCTGGGAGGAGCGTGCGCGCAACAACGAGATTGTGATGCGTCTCATTCGTGACGTGCCCCTGGACTTCACCCTCGCTGACCTGACTCTGGGCGGGTGGAATCGGGCTGAGGTGAACGCGTTCTTTGAGCGCTACGAGATGAACTCCATACGCACACGCATGGGCAAGCTCATGACCGACGGTCTCCTGGGCGAGCCCGCCGCGGGCGACGTCGCCGCGCCGACGGTGGCCAGTGCGCCCGCACGGCCCGAGATCGCCGTGCGCCCCGGTAGTTCGCTGTCCAGTGTGCTCGCGGGTGATGGCGCACCCCTCGTGGCGTACAACCACGAGCGAGTCGCCGTACTAAACGCCACAAGTGGGGCGCTGGCCGTGGTGCCCTTGAGTGAGTTCTTCGCCAGTGCAAGTGACGCTTCCTTTGCCGGCCACGACGTGCGCACGCTGTATCGCCGTGCGGGAGAAGCGGGCGTCTCTCTTCGCCTGCCCGCCGACGACACCTCGATCATGGCGTACCTGGTCGACTCCATCAGCGGTCACTACGAACTGGCCGACGTCGCCGAGCGCTTCCTCGGTGAGACCCGCGAGGATGGCCAGGCGTCACTCTTCGGCGGTTCGGACGACGAGACCCTGGTGCGCGACGTGCAACAGATCGCTCGACTGCGCGACGTGCTGCGCGCCGAGATCGACCGCTGGGAACTGCACCATATCTATGAGCAGGTGGAGCTGCCCCTCGTGGCGGTGCTCGGGCGTATGGAGGCGCGTGGGGTGAGCGTGGACGCCGCCATGCTGCGCACCATCTCGGGTGAGTTCAGCGCCGAGGTGAGCCACCTGGACGCCGAGATTCAAAAGATGGCGGGCCACGAGTTCAAGGTCAACTCGCCCCAGCAGCTTCAGGTGGTGTTGTTCGATGAGCTGGGTCTCACCGCGGTGAAGAAGATCAAGTCGGGGCGCTCGACCGACGCCGCGAGCCTGGAGGCGATCGAAGACGAGCACGCCATCGTGCCGCTGATCCTGCGGTACCGCGAGATCGAAAAGCTCCGCAGCACGTACGGCGCGCCACTTATTGACACCGTCCAAGCCGACGGGCGCATCCACGCCATGTTCACCCAGACCGTCGCGCGCACCGGACGGCTCTCCTCGGAGAACCCCAACCTGCACAACATCCCGGTGCGTTCATCCGAGGGGAGGCGACTGCGCTACGCGTTCGTGCCCACCGCGGGCTGGCTGCTCGCGGTCTCGGACTACAACCAGATCGAACTGCGCATTCTCGCTCACCTCTCCCAGGACCAGGGACTGCTGCGCGCGTTCGCCTCGCACGAGGACGTCCACCGAACGATTGCCGCGTCGGTGTTCGGCGTGGCATCGGATGAGGTCACCAACGAGCAACGCGAGCGCGCCAAGGCTGTCTCGTACGGCCTGGTCTACGGCATGGAGGCCTTCGGGTTGAGCCGGCGCCTGGGCATTCCGGTCTCAGCGGCGCGCGAGATCATGAATCGCTACTTTGAGGGATTCCCGAGCCTGCGCCAGTACCTCGACGAGGTGGTCAAGGAGATCCGCTCACAGGGCTATTCACGGACCGAACTCGGCCGAGTGCGGCCCTTCCCGGATCTGCTCACCGCCACGGGAGCGCAGCGCGCGGCGGTCGAGCGCCAGGCGATGAACGCGGGAATCCAAGGACTGGCCGCCGACATCTTCAAGTCCGCGCTGGTGCGCCTCGACGACGCCCTCACCCGCGAGGGTCTGGCCGCTCGACTCATCCTGCAGGTCCACGACGAAGTCGTCGTCGAAGCGCCGCCGGAAGAGAAACAACGAGTGGGCGAGATTGTGATCGACGCGTTGATGAACGCCGCCACCCTGTCGGTGCCCCTCGAAGTGTCCCTCACGTGGGGCGAGAACTGGGCCGACGCGAAGGGCTAGGACCTCGCCTGCTAACCTTGAACGCTGGGTTGACACCGGAAACCCAGTCCCTATTGACTAGTCAGACCCCGGTTGTGGTCGCACGAAAGTAGTACCCCCATGACGGACGGCACGAGCCTCCTCTCCACCCAGCAAATGGGCACCTTCGACGAAAACGGAAACTACATTCCGCGCGTCATCACCGAAGACGATCTGGTCGGCACCGACCTCGCGACCCTGGTGGGCGACAGCGTCCTCGAGTTCGAAGACGGCGACCTGGTGGTGGGCACCGTGGTCAAGATCGACCACGACGAAGTTCTCCTCGACATCGGCTTTAAGTCCGAAGGCGTCATTCCTAGTCGCGAGCTTTCGATTCGCAACGACGTCGATCCCTCCGAGATTGTCTCGTTAGGTGAGCGCATTGAGTGCCTCGTCCTGCAGAAAGAGGACAAGGAGGGACGCCTGGTCCTCTCCAAGAAGCGCGCCCAGTACGAAAAGGCTTGGGCCAATATCGAAGAGCTCAAGAACCGCGACGAAGTGGTCAAGGGTGTCGTCATCGAAGTGGTCAAGGGTGGCCTCATCGTCGACATCGGCCTGCGTGGCTTCCTGCCCGCCTCCTTGGTTGAGCTGCGCCGTGTGCGCGAGCTGCAGCCCTATGTGGGCAAAGTCATTGAAGCCAAGATCATTGAGCTCGACCGCAACCGCAACAATGTGGTCCTCTCTCGTCGGGCCTGGTTGGAAGAGGCGCAGAAAGAGCAGCGCGGCGACTTCTTGGCCAACCTCAAGCCGGGCGAGCGCCGCAAGGGTGTCGTCTCCTCCGTGGTCAACTTCGGTGCCTTCGTGGACCTGGGCGGCATGGACGG
>DATHNV010000042.1:0-2751 GCA_035485615.1 Acidimicrobiales bacterium | reverse complement strand
ATCCAGCGCTGCGGATCTCGGATCGCTCGGACTATCAGGCCAACGGTGTGATGGCGCTCGCCAAGCGACTCGGACGCCCCCCGCGCGAGGTCGCCGAGGAGGTGGTTGGCGCCCTCCACTTCGAAGGCATCGAAAGCGTCGAGATTGCGGGACCCGGCTTTTTGAACATCACGCTGGCTAGCGCGTTCCTCGATCATCAGTTGCGCGCCCTCGGCCCCGACGAGCGCCTGGCCGTCGCCAACGTGCTCGAACGTCGGGTCGTCGTCGACTACTCCGCGCCCAACGTCGCCAAGGAGATGCACGTCGGGCACCTGCGCTCGACCGTGATCGGCGACGCCCTCGCGCGGATGTACCGATTCGCGGGTCACCACGTGCTGGCGCGCAATCACGTGGGGGACTGGGGAACCCCGTTTGGCATGCTGATCGAGCATCTGCTCGACATCGGCGAGGACCAGGCAGTGGCGACACTGTCCATCGGCGACCTCGACGCCTTCTACAAAGAGGCGCGCACGAAGTTCGACGACGACGACGGCTTCAAGGGGCGCAGTCGCGCCCGGGTGGTCGCACTGCAGGGTGGGGATCCCGAGACGCTGCGACTCTGGCACGTCCTCGTGAACGAGTCGATCGCCTACTTCGGCGAGGTGTACTCGAAGTTGGACGTGACCCTCACGCCCGATGACGTGGTCGGCGAGTCGTACTACAACGAGCGCCTCGAAGGCGTTGTGCGGGACCTCGAGACACTGGGACTGCTCGTCGAGAGCGAAGGGGCACTCTGCGTGTTCCCGCCGGGCTTTCAAAATCGCGAGGGCGAGCCACTGCCGCTCATCGTGCAAAAGAGCGACGACGGATTCGGGTACGCGGCGACCGATCTGGCCGCGGTGCGCGATCGGGTCGATCATCTGCACGTCGACGAGATGATCTACGTCGTGGGTGCGCCCCAAGTGCAGCACCTCGAGATGGTCTGGGCGGTGGCACGCATGGCGGGGTGGCTGCCCGATCGCGTGCGCTGCGAGCAGGCAGTCTTCGGCAACGTGCTCGGACCCGACCACAAGATGTTCAAGTCACGCTCGGGCGAAAACGTGAAGCTGGTGTCCTTGATCGACGACGCCGTCGAGCGGGCGTTCACAATCCTCGACGAGCGCGGCACCGACCTCGACGGCGACGAGAAATATCTCTTGGCTCAGCAGATCGCGAGGGCGGCCATTAAGTACGCCGACCTCTCGACGGAACGTCAGCACGACTACGTCTTCGATCTTGATCGTATGGTCGCCTTCGAAGGCGACACCGGCCCGTACCTGCAGTACGCCCACGCTCGGGTCCGCTCGATCTTTCGCCGCGCGGGCAACGATGCCGCACCGGGCGCGCACTTCGCGCTCACAGAGCCCGCCGAACGTGACCTCGCCCTCGGCCTGCTCGCCTTTCCCGAGGCGTTCGAGTCATCTCTCGCCAGTTTGCAGCCGCATCGACTCTGCACCTACCTCTTCGACCTCGCCCAGCGCTTCACGGCGTTCTACGACCGGTGTCCCGTGCTCTCATCCGAGGGCTCATTGCGCAGCGAGCGCCTCGCGCTGTGTGATCTCACCGGACGCACGCTTCGCCTGGGCTTAGGCGTGCTCGGCATCGACGCGCCCGAGCAGATGTAGCGCCTCGGCCACTCACTAGAGTCGGGTCTGCGGCGCGACGCCGCCCTTTTTCCTGGGGGGAACTATGGAAGTACGAGCCGCCATCGTGAGCGAAGTCCACGGACCGTGGCACGTCGAAACCATCGACATCGACGAGCCGCACGCCTTCGAAGTCAAGGTCAAGATGAGTTTCGCGGGCATGTGCCACTCCGATGAGCATCTGCGCACGGGCGACATGGTGCCGCCAGAGGACCTCGTACGACTTCTCACCGGTCATGACTCGATGTTTCCCGTCATCGGAGGCCACGAGGGTTCGGGCGTGGTGGAGTCGGTGGGCGAGAACGTCACCACGGTGAGTCCCGGCGACCACGTTTCGGTCTCGTTCGTTCCGAGCTGCGGACGCTGTGAGTACTGCGCCTCGGGTCGTCAGTATCTCTGCGACCTCGGCGCGTACACCTTGATGGGTCCGATGATCTCGGACGGCACGTGGCGCCACCACCTGGGCGACGTGGACCTGAATCGGATGTGTCAACTCGGCACGTTCGCGGACTACATCGTGGTCAACGAGGCCTCGCTCATTCGCATCGAGCCGTGGTACGACCTTCGCGCGGCCGCGCTGATCTCGTGCGGGCTCTCGACGGGATTCGGCTCGGCCGTGAGTCGCGGCGGAGTCAAGCCCGGTGACACGGTGGCCGTGATCGGCTGTGGGGGAGTGGGTTCGGGCGCCATTCAGGGAGCGGTACACGCGGGCGCCCGGGCCGTGATCGCGATTGACACCAACCAGTCCAAGATCGATCGAGCCCTCAAGATCGGCGCGACCCACGGGTGTGCCACCACGCTGGACGCGGCCTTCACGATCCTGCCGGAGCTCACGATGGGAAAGAACTGCGACGTAGTGATCATCACGGTGGGGGTTCTGAACGGTGAGCTGATCGAGCAAGCTCGTTCGATTACGGCCAAAGGCGGCGTCGTCGTGGCGACGTCCATTGCGCCGATGAACCAAACCGCGGTTGACCTCAACCTGTTCATGTTCGCGATGCAGAACCAAGAGCTGCGTGGAACGATCTTTGGCTCGGAGAGCCCTCGTGTTCAAATACCTCGGCTCCTGCGCCTCCACCACGAGGGCAAA
>DATHNV010000041.1:0-9338 GCA_035485615.1 Acidimicrobiales bacterium | reverse complement strand
GTCTGCGCGCCATGGGCCGCGAGGGCGCTCAGCAACTGCTGATGGTTGGACCCGCGCACGAGGACCGAACCCTTGGAGGTTGCGGTGAGTGAGTCGACCGTGCCTTGAGTGATGAACTTGCCGCGACCGATCACGATGATCTGGTCGGCGCTGAGCGCCATCTCACTCATGAGGTGAGACGAAACGAAAACGGTTCGGCCTTCGTTGGCGAGGGATCGGAAAAACTCGCGAATCCATCGGATGCCCTCGGGGTCCAGTCCGTTGACGGGTTCGTCGAAGAGCAGCACTTCGGGATCACCCAACAGGGCGGCGGCGATGCCGAGTCGCTGGCTCATGCCCAGGGAGAAGTCGCCGACCTTCTTGTGGGCGACCGAGGCGATGCCCGAGAACTCCAGGACGTCGTCCACACGTGAGTAGGGGATTCGATTCGACGTTGCCAGGGCGCGTAGGTGATTGCGCGCACTTCGCCCGGGGTGCACGGCCTTGGCGTCAAGGAGCGCTCCCACTTCGTGCAGAGGGTCCTTCAACTCGCCGTAGCGGTGGCCCTTGATGGTCGCGCGACCCTTGGTGGGATGGTCGAGTCCCAGGATGATGCGCATGGTGGTGGACTTGCCCGACCCGTTGGGTCCGAGGAAACCGGTCACGACTCCCGGGTGAACCTCGAAGTCGAGGTCGTTCACCGCGATCGTGTCGTCGTAGGTCTTGGTGAGGTGTTCGACTTTGATCATGTGTATGAAAATCTATTCCGACCCGAGTCTGGCGAGAATCGCCTCGGCGTCGGTGACCATCTGGGTGACGATGTCGCCAGCGGGAATGATCTCAGAAATCGCGCCCACGACCTGTCCGGCGGGGTAGCCCTCGCGTCGCGGGTCGATCCCGGTCGTCGTCTCATCACCGCCGAGGTGGAACGTTCCGTCTCGCAGTGCGGTCACCAGCTGATCGGGGAATCGTTCCAGGAGCGAGGGGTCCGCCTCGTAGCGATCCGTTGTCTCGTTGCGAATGACCCGCATTGTCTTGCCGCTGAAGGCCCGAGAGATCACGGTGTCGTCTTCGCGTGCGTCGAGCATGCGTCGGTGGTACCCGGGGAGTGCCCGCGCCTCGGGCGTGGCGATGAAACGAGTGCCGACCCACACGCCGTCTGCTCCCAGGGCGAGAGCCGCGGCGAGTCCACGACCGTCGAAGATGCCCCCGGCCGCCACGACTGGAATGGCACCGTCGACGAGGTCGACGATCATCGGCACGAGCGGCAACGTCGCCACGGTGCCGGTGTGACCACCCGCTTCGGTGCCCTGAGCGACCACGATGTCGCAACCGGCGTCAAGGGCGCGCCGCGCGTGCTCCACTTTTCCGCACATCGACACCACGAGCACTCCGTGGTCGTGGCAGAGTTCGATGACGTGTGAGGGAACGCCGAGTCCGGCGACGAACGTGCTCGCCCCGCCGTCGATGAGCAGCTCGACGTTGGCACTCAGCGTGTCCGGGAAAGCGGTGAGTAAGTCGACGCCAAAGGGTTTGTCCGTGAGTGCCCGAGTGGCGGCGATCTCGTAGGCGAGTTGCTCACTTGACATCGTGGAGGCGCCGAGACACCCGTAGCCCCCGGCGTTCGAGACGGCTGCGGTGAGCGCGCCATAGGAGACGCCACCCATGCCGGCGAGCATCACCGGATGTTCGACGCCGAGCAACTCGGTGAGACGTGTCTTCACGCTGTCAACCTACTGAGACTCGTCGACGGGCATCAGTACGCGCGAGCGCAGGCGCTCAATGAGGGGATGGGCGCCGCGCTCGAGCACATCGAGGCAGCCATCGAACTCTCGATCATCGCCGTAGTACGGGTCGGCGACATCGAGATCGCTCGCGGGATCGATCAACTGGCGCCACAAGAGAACGTCGGTGTCCGGGTTAGTGAGGCGCTCGCGCACCGTTGCGAGGTGCTCGCGGGTCATGACCACCACGACGTCCTGGTCGTTGAGATATTCCTCAGAGGCGAACAGCGCCGTCGAACCGGGCTGGGTGTAGCCCGCACGCTCGAGTGCCCGGCGGGCTCTCGGGTCCATCTCGTCTCCCACGTGCCAGTTGGCAGTACCGGCACTGGTGACAGTTACGTGACCGTCCAAGTCGGGCTCGGCGGCGATGAGCTGGAGCAGGACGACCTCGGCCATGGGGGAGCGGCAGATGTTGCCGGTGCAGATCGCTGCGACGCGCAGGTCGGTCGGGGACACATTTCTCCTATGAAATTCTTACGGGGCCGCACCCGAAATAGCGGGCCGCGACGTGCGAATACTAGGAGGAAAACGGTAAAGTACGCTAAGGAACGGCGGAAAGGAGTCGCGATGCCTCTGTCAGAGCACGAGCAGCGAATCCTGGCCGAGTTGGAAGAGTCGCTGTCCAAGCAGGATCCTCGATTCGCGAAGAATGTCCGCGAAACCAACATCTACTCGCACAGCGGTCGCCGTGTGCGTTGGGGCGTGGCTGGATTTATTGCGGGCCTCGCCATCCTTGTCTTTTTCTTCTCTCGTTCTGTGCTCCTCGGCCTCGTCGGCGTCGCGCTGATGTTCGTGTCGGCCGTTGTCGTTGAGCGCAATGCGCGTCTTTTGGGCCGCGCGTCCTGGCAAGACATCACTCGAAGCCAGGGCGACGACGCCCAAGCGAGTTACGGTCCTCGGACCAGCTCACTCCGCGACTGGTTGTCGCGTCATCGTCATAAAAGCGAATGAACGTGGTCGGAGGCGCGCGCTGCGCGTCTCCGGGCGACGGAACTAAGTCGCGGGTATCTCGGTTGCGCGCTCGTGCGCGCCACGGTGAGCCGTCGCATCCTGTTACGAGCGAGTCGTGACCGGGGTCTCACTTCGTCAACTCTCCGCGCGCCTCGCTCGCCGTCCGGGTGACGTTCTACCCGTCACGCGAGCCGCGTGGCGCCTGCGACGGCGCGGATGGTGGCGACACGCGCCGTTCCTCCCACTGCCGGGACCTGCGTACTGGCGCTTTCGCGTCGCCACCGCCACCGGTTCGCCGACGGGTCGAAGCAGCGCTGACGACGTCGTCGAGTTTGCCAAATGGTCGATGCGACAAAAGTCGGAACGGTAGGTCTTCTTCGTGTCACGCGTGCTGCTTCTCAACGCGACATTCGAACCCTTGCAACTGGTGTCCGAGCGACGTGCGGTCGTGCTCATGCTCGCGGGTCGCGCCGAAGCGATCGCGACGCCCGAAGAGCCCGCGGTCTGTCGCTCGGCGTCACTCGTGATTGAAGTGCCCGCGATCGTGCGCCTCCACGAAATGGTGAAGCTCCCGAGCAAGATTCGCACCCCGCCCCTGACTCGCCGATCACTGTTGTTGCGCGACAGCTATCGCTGCGCGTACTGCCTCGACCACGCGGACACGATTGACCACGTCGTGCCGCGTTCGCGTGGGGGTCGACACGAGTGGACGAACGTGGTGGCCGCCTGTCGGCATCACAACATGCAAAAGGGCGATCGGCTCCTTGAGGAGATCGGCTGGCGCATGCACTTTGAGCCCCGGGTGCCCGACGGTCCCTGGTGGCGTTGGCGTCACGTGCCGGACCCTGATCCGCTCTGGGCGCCGTATTTGCCTCGCGCTTCGTGAGGGTCGAGGACCTCTACGACTACGACGCCGTGCGCGGGGTGGGCGTTGCCACCGTGTACGTGGCACGTGTCGACGCCGCGACCCTCGTGCTGGGCGGTCACCAATCGCCACTCGTGCTGGATCCGACAAAGGTGTTGAGTACGCCCGTTCGACGCCGCCGCGGAGGGGGAGGGCTCGTGCTCTTGCGGCCCGACGATCTGTGGATTGACTGGTGGATCCCCACCGGCGACGCGCGCTGGAGCCACGACGTGCGCGTCAGTTCGTTGCTCGTCGGGGCGTGGTGGGCCTCGGCTCTGGAAGCACGAACCGCCACGTCCGTGCGCCTGCACGATGGCGCTCTCGAGGGCCGCCAGGCACACCAGATGGTGTGTTTCGCCGGGCGAGGGCCGGGCGAAGTCTTTGTGGACGGGCGTAAGGCCGTAGGCCTCACCCAGTGGAGGGTTCGCGAAGGCGTCTTCGTCTCGACAGTCCTGCACGTGGGTGCGACAACCGATGTCCTGGGATACCTCGAAGAGGTTCCCGAGGGGCTCGGCGACGCGCTCGATCACCACACTCTGACGTCGCTGTCGATCGGTGATCGCGACGCGTTGGTCGATGAACTGGTGGCGATGAGTTCGCCCTGGGACGTTCGACCCCATCACCTCGACTAGCTCGTCGACGAACACCTGATCGCTTCGCCGCGACCCTTGGCGACTCCGTCACTCTTTTTGATCAAAAGGGTTTCTTTTTGGCGAAGAGTGGTAGATGGTGGTGTAATGTGTCACGAAGTGGGGAGTAGTGGGGATCTAGCGGGAGGACCAAAATGCTCGGCTTTGTGGGCCAGTTTCAGCACTCGCTGGACGCCAAAGGTCGACTCATCTTGCCCGCGAAGTTCCGCAGCGAGTTCGAACGAGGCGGTCATCTCAGTCCCAACACCGAAGGGTGCGTCGCTCTGTGGACGCCGGGTGAGTTCTCGCGACAGATGGAAGAGCGTCTCAGCCAGAGTCGAGTGGGCGGTGCGGCCGAACGCCAGCAGATGCGCTACTGGTCGGCCAACTCCTCCGACGTCGAGTTCGACAAGCAGGGTCGCTTTGCACTGCCGAGTGCGATCCGCGACTATGGACAACTCAGCGGCGATGTCCTCGTCGTGGGAGCGATCGACCACGTTGAGTTGTGGAACCCGGCGACCTACATGGAGAAGGTCAACGCCGCCGAAGAGATGTTCAAGCAGGGCAGTGATTAATGGCCACGCTTTCGATGCAGTACCGGCCGCGGACCACGCGCAGCCTGGCAATCGCGACAGGGAAGCGGGAAACCTCCTCCGCCCTCTCGTCACCTGTCGCGATTGAAAGGCTGCGGATGGCCCCCGACCGTTTTCATGAACCCGCACTCGCCCGCGAGATCGTCGATCTCTTCTCTGGGCTTCCTCGTGGCGTTGTTGTTGACGCGACGTTGGGCGGCGCGGGTCACACGCTCGCGATACTCGAGAGTGCGCCCCAGTTGCGCGTGCTGGGCATCGATCGTGATCCCGACGCTCGCGCCGAGGCGAGCTCGCGTCTCGCCCCTTATGGCGAACGAGCCCTAGTCGTCAATGCCGCGTTTGCCGACATTGACGACGTGCTGCAGCGTGAGTCAGCGTTTCTAGGAGCCGACCCCGTGGTCGGCGTGCTGATGGATCTGGGCGTCTCATCCCACCAGCTCGATGATCCACGTCGAGGGTTCTCCTTTCGCGTGGACGCGCCTTTGGACATGCGCATGGACCCAACGACGGGGGAGTCGGCCGCCGACTACATCTCGCGGGTCGACGTGCACGATCTGGCGCGACTGCTGCGTCATCACGGGGAAGGGCGATTCGCCGGAGGAATCGCCAAGTCGATCGTCGAACGTCAACCTCGCACGACTCTCGAACTCAGCGAAGCCGTCGAGCGTGCCGTGCCGATGGCGGCCCGTCGGCGAGGCCACGTCGCCACGCGCGTGTTCCAAGCGCTGCGCGTCGAAGTGAACGCGGAAGAGGATCAGCTGGAGATCGGACTTCGCGGCGCACTGGACGCGCTCAGCGTCGGTGGGCTCCTCGCAGTGATTTCGTACCACTCGGGCGAGGACCGCGTCGTCAAGGCGTTTCTCGCTGACCAGCAGAGTGGGGGCTGCACGTGCCCGCCCGATCTGCCCTGTGTCTGCGGCGCCGTGCCGCGGGTACAGGTCTTTAAGAACAGCGCTCAGTTGGCGAGCGCAGACGAGATCGCTCGCAATCCCCGCGCGCGCTCGGCCCGACTGCGGATCGCGCGCAAGGTCGCACCGTGAGCACCATCAGCTTTCCCCGGCGTGTCGACACACGCCCGGCTCCCAGCCGTCCGGCGTCGCGGGCGTTGCGGGCCGACACTACGCCGCGGCGCGCCGAGGCGGTACGTCGCTGGCGCACGTCCTCCTCCGCGCGCCGCGCGTCGATCATCGTCGTGGTCGCGCTCACCATTTCGCTGGCGGGCTCCATGTTTGAGGCCAACCGCCAGATCGAAATGCACCAGCTACAGAGTCAGCTCCTCCAGGATCAGTCGACCTACGCCGAGCAAGTCGGATCGCTCTCCAATCTGTCCGCCCCCAGTCAAATCGCGACGAAGGCCGGAGCGTTGCATCTTGTTGATCCCACCTCGGTGACGCAAGTTCCCTCGACGTCTCTTGATGCGCCTCTGCCCCTACCGAAGTTCAGTAGTTATGCACCGGCGACGTCAAGGACGATTCGGTGAGCGTCCACGCAACCTCGACCCACCACCGCACCCAGCCCTCTCGCACGCCCCCTCGCCGGCCCCCCGGTCCGCGTCGGTTGCTGTTGGTGCGCGCCGTGCTCGCGGCGGCCTTCTGCGCGCTGGGCGTGCGGTTGTTCTTTCTCCAAGTAGTTGATCACCAGCATTACGCGAGCCTGTCCGTGGAGCAGGTGCGCGAGAACCTCACCACGACCGCTCTGCGCGGAGGGATCTACGACCGCTACGGCCAGACCTTGGCGGTGTCGCGGCCCACGTCGCTGGTGATCGCCGATGACTTTCAGATCGCTCACCCCGTGCGCGAAGCCGAAGCCATGTCCTCAGTGGTTCACGTACCCGTCGCCACCTTGAGCGCGCTGTTCTCGCGCCACAGCGGCTACGTCGTGGTGAACAACGCCCTCGATCTCAACGACGGGCGCAAACTCTCGGCGCTCGATATGCCCGGCATCGTGGTCCAGAACTCGTCGGTGCGCACCTACCCCGACGGGACCCTCGCCACGTCGGTGATCGGTGGCGTCAACGGCTCGGGCGCGGGGACGACGGGACT
Organism: Acidimicrobiales bacterium; assembly: GCA_035485615.1. Taxonomy (GTDB): domain Bacteria; phylum Actinomycetota; class Acidimicrobiia; order Acidimicrobiales; family RAAP-2; genus RAAP-2. Next base: position 2,456 of record DATHNV010000041.1, on the reverse strand, counting down.
CGAGTACGAGTACCAAAAACTTCTCGCCGGCCAGACTGGCGTCACCCGCGAGTACGTGTCGAGTTCGGGCGTCAGTCTGCCCGCCTCCACGGCCACGGTCATTCGTAAGGCCAAGCCGGGCGTGGGACTCGAGCTCACCATCGACTCCTCGCTGCAGTACGTCGCCGAGCGCGATCTGGCCCAGCAACTCAGCGCTGAGGACGGCCTCACCGGACTCGCGGTCGTGATGGATGTGAAGACTGGTCAGATCCTCGCCGACGCGTCACTGGTCAACACCAAGACGAGTGCCGGCAACCTGAGTCCGGTCCCGTCGTGGGGCACGAGTGTCGGGGTCCCTGGCATCGATCAGACGATCAACAACCTCGCCTTCTCCCAGGCCTACGAACCCGGTTCGGTCTTCAAGGCCGTCACGTTCTCGGCCGCCCTCCAAGACCACGACATCACCCCGACCTCTGTCTTTAGCGTGCCCAACTCGGTCGTGGTCGGTGGTCGCTACTTCCACGACGCGGAGAATCACGGACTCGAGCGTTTGAGCGCCACGCAGATTCTCGCCCAGTCCTCCAACATCGGCACGTACGAGATCGGCGAGCGAGTGGGCGAGTCGGGCCTCTTAGCCCAGGTCCAACGACTCGGCTTTGGTCAGACCACCGATATCAACTTTCCCGACGAGACTCCCGGACTCCTTATTAATGCGGCCGACTGGTACGCGAGCGACCAGGTGGCCCTTCCCATCGGACAGGTCGACGCCGTCCCGGCGATTCAGGTGCTGGACGCCTACAACACGATCGCCAATGGCGGAGTGTTCGTCGAGCCCAAACTGGTGCGCGCGTACGTCACTCCCGGGGGCGTCATGACCGCCACACCCAAGAGCGCCACGCGCGTGGCTCTTTCACCCAGCGTGGACGCCACGATGGTCAAGATGCTCGAGCAAGTCGTGCTCGATGGCACGGGTACCGAAGCCATTATTCCCGGCTACGAGGTCGCCGGAAAAACGGGCACGGCGACCATTCCCTTTCCCGGTCAGGACCGGTTGACCAACAGCTACAACGCCACCTTCGTCGGGTTTGCGCCGGCCAACAATCCCATACTCTCAATGATTGTCGTGATTGAACGCCCCCTCAACGACATCTACGGCGGCTCGGTATCCGCGCCCGTCTTCCAAGAGGTCATGTCCTACGCCCTGCACCACTACGGCATTCCCTCCACCGGGGCCAACCAGAAGCCTTTGACGGGCGCGGCGGCCATCTCTTCGGACGTGACCTGATGCAGTTGGGTGACATTTTGGACGACGTCTCACTGGATGTGGTGACGAGCAGCCTGGAGATCGACCGCGTCGAGATCGACTCGCGCGTGTGCGGACCGGGGGCCCTCTTCTTCGCGATGCCCGGTACCCAGCAGCACGGGGTCGCCTACGCCCGTGAAGCGGTAGCGCTCGGTGCGGAGTGCGTGGTCGGTGACGTCGCGGTGACTCTCGACGCGCCGGTGATTGTCGTGCCGGCCTCCCAACTGCCCGCTTTGCTCTCGCACGTCAGCGCGATGCTCACCGGTCACCCCGAGACGAAGACGACGTTGGTCGGAGTCACGGGCACCAACGGCAAGACCAGCGTCACCACCATTCTTGCGTCGCTCGCCGGCGCGTTGGGGTGGAACGCGTCGAGCATTGGCACGCTCACCAACGAGCGCACCACGCCCGCCCCTCCGGAGCTCTATCGCACCTTGGCGAGCACCGTGGCCAGCTTCGATGCCGAGCGCCCCCACTCGCTGGTCGCCCTTGAGGTCTCCAGCCACGCCCTCGACCAGCACCGAGTCGATGGTCTGCGATTCTGCGTGGCCGCGTTTACCAATCTCAGTCACGATCATCTCGACTACCACGAGACGATGGAGAAGTACTTCGAGGCGAAGGCGTCACTCTTTACGAGCGAGTACGCCAAGCGCGCGGTCATCTGGACCGATGACGCCTACGGCGCTCGTCTCGCCGAGATGACGACACTGCCCGTGGTGCGCGTCGGGCGCGTTGACGCCCACGACGTCGTGAACTCGTTACGGGGATCCACCTTCTTCTGGCGCGGTCACCTGGTGAACTCGCCACTCGTGGGGGACTACAACGTCGACAACGCACTGATGGCGATGTCGATCATGAGCGCGTTGGGCGAGGACGATGGTGCCGTCGCGTCGGCCATGAGCGACGTCGACGCCGTGCCCGGGCGCTTTGACATGATCTACGGCCGAGGCGTGACCGTCGTGATTGACTACGCCCACACGCCTGACGGCCTCGAACGGCTCTTGCGTGACGTGCGCGCACTGCAACCCGAGGGTCGACTCATCACCGTCTTTGGAGCCGGGGGAGACCGCGATCGCGACAAACGTCCCGAGATGGGTCGAATTGCGACCTTGGGATCGGACCTCACGATCGTGACCTCCGATAACCCCCGATCTGAGGAGCCAGATGCCATCAT
>DATHNV010000040.1:0-2591 GCA_035485615.1 Acidimicrobiales bacterium | reverse complement strand
TATCGAAGGACGCTTCAAAGTCGGGTAGTCCCTCGTTCCAGTAGCTGCCCGTCGTCTCGGGGGTCATGGCCCGGTCGTAGCCCAACGCCCAGGTGCCCGTGCAGTGGCGTGCACCGTGATCGGCGAGGCTGGCTGGCAGATACTTTCCCCGCGCGAGGCCCAAATGGTCGGGCCAGAGCACTCGTACACGCTCAAATGAACTCGTCATAACGCCTCCCGGGTCGGCCCTGGCGAAAGTAGCACGACGGAGGCCCGAACGTTTGTAAAGTGAGGTATTCATTTGATTGCAAACGACTTTCGGAGGTCGCGTGGAATATCGGCGCATTCTGCTCGACGGGAACGTCGTTGAGGTCGTTCGCGACGGCGACACTCTGGTCGCGCCCGATGGTCGACGCGTCGAGGCTTCGACGGCCGTCCACTTGGCGCCCACGTCACCCAGCAAGATTCTCTGTTGTCACCTGAACCACGTCTCGCGAGTACGCGAGTTCCAGATCTCCCTGCCCCCCGCGCCCACGTGGTTCCAGAAACCGGTGTCCGCGCTGAACTCACACGGTGGCGCCGTCGTGCGCCCGGCTAACTGCCACTACCTCAACTACGAAGGCGAGATCGCCATCGTCATCGGGCGTACGGCGCGAAACATCGCCCTCGCCGATGCCCCTCACTACATCGCGGGTTACACCATCGCCAATGACTTCGGACTGCACGACTTTCGCGACACCGACGCCGGATCCATGTTGCGGGTGAAGGGCGCGGACACGCTGTGCCCGCTCGGCCCCGGCATCGTCACGGACTGGGACTTCCACTCGAAGTGGATGCGCACCAGCGTGAATGGCGTCGTCCGCCAAGACGGCAGTACCGACGAGATGGCCTGGGACATGTGGTATCTCGTCACCGACATCGCTCGACTCATCACGCTCGTTCCCGGCGACGTCATCTTGTCGGGCACCCCGGCGATGTCGCGCCCGGTCGAGCCCGGTGACGTCGTCACCGTCGAGGTCGAAGGACTTGGCGAACTCTCGAATCACGTTGTCTCGTCGCCCGCGCCCGTGAGCGACGAAGTGGGCGCGCAGCCCACCGCCACCGAAGAAGTGCTCTCCACCGCGATGGGCGGCGACTGGGAGTTCCGCGGGCAACGTCGTCCCGTGCCTACCCCGCGTGACGATCTTCCCTATCCTCGCGTTCATCCGAGGTACGAGTCATGACCGAAGAACGCGTCCTCGTCGGTGACGTTCTGGTGGCCACGGGTCACTTCATCAACAACGAGCGAGTCGCCTCACCGAGGACCTTCGAGGACCGCTCCCCCCTCGACTGGTCACTGAAGCTCGCCGACGTCGCGCGCGGATCGGCTGACGACGCTGACGCCGCACTCACGGTCGCCACCGCCGCGTTTCCCGCGTGGGCCGCGCTGGGAGTGCACGAACGTGGAAAGTACCTTCGCCGGCTGGCCGACCTCATCGACGCCAACGTCGAGCGCATCGCGGCCGTTGAGGTCCTCGACATGGCCATGCTGGAAGAGAGCCTGCGCCTGCGCGTCATCGGTCGGGGCGCGCGGAATTTTCGTGCCTACGCCGAGCTCGCCGAGCACTACGAACCGCGTCGCTGGGCGTCGAATGGCACACACAACACGGTGCTGCGCATGCCGGCCGGTCCAACCGTCGTCATCACGCCCTGGAACGCTCCCTTCATGCTCTCGACGTGGAAGTGTGCGCCGGCCCTGGCGTCGGGCAACACCGTGGTTCTCAAGCCGGCCGAGTGGTCGCCGTTGAGTTGCTCGCTCCTCATGGACCTCGTGTTGGAAGCGGACTTCCCACCGGGCGTGTTCAACCTGGTCCAGGGCTTCGGCGAGGAGGTCGGCGCGGCCCTCGTGTCGGACTCGCGGGTGCGTCGCATCTCCTTTACCGGTTCGCCGGAGACGGGCCGCAAGATCGGCACCATCGCGGCGCGCAATCTCGTTCCCTTCACCGGAGAACTCGGCGGAAAGGGACCACTCGTGGTTTACGCCGACGCCGACTTGGACCTCGCGGCTGAAAAAGCTGCCCTCATGTACGACGACGCCGGGCAGGTCTGCCTCGCGGGCACCCGTCTCTTGGTCGAGGAGAGTATTCGCGATGAGTTCCTCGCGCGTTTCACGAGCCAGGCCGAGATGCACGTCCTCGGTGATAGTCGCGATCCGTCGACGACCGTCTCTCCCTTGATCCACCCCGAACACCTGGCTCGGGTCGAAGGGTTCGTGAATCGATCCCTCGCCGCGGGCGACACGCTCATTTTTGGCGGAGAACGAACCACCCCCGACGGTCTGTGGTACGAGCCGACGCTCATCGAACCACGTTCCAACGACGCCGAGATCGTCCAGAATGAAGTCTTCGGTCCCGTTCTCACCCTGCAAACCTTCAACGGCGAGGACGAGGCCATCGCGATGGCGAACTCCACCGCCTACGGACTCACCGCCATGGTCTTTACCACCGACGAAAAGAAGGCCGATCGTTTTGGCCTGGGCGTGCGCGCGGGCACGGTCTGGGTGAACTGCTTTTTGGTGCGCGATCTCACCGCGCCCTTTGGGGGCATCGGGATCAGCGGCGTGGGCCGCGAAG
>DATHNV010000039.1:0-2002 GCA_035485615.1 Acidimicrobiales bacterium | reverse complement strand
GTCATCGAAGTGGCTTCAACTTAGAGCTCACTGCCGCGGTGCGCGACGCGGTGAACGTACCCGTGATCGCCTCGGGCGGCGCGGGATGTGCGCGTCACGTGGCCGACGTCCTGCGACTGACGGACGCTGCGCTGGTTGCCTCGATCGTCCACGAGAATCCCGAAGGGATCGCCGGGCTGCGTCGTGAGATCGAAGAGCTAGGCGTGGCCCTACGACCCCTGAGGGAGCGCCGATGAGTGACGAGTTGCGTGCGGCGATTGTCCAAGACGACGCGAGCGGGCGCGTGCTCATGCTCGGCTGGATGGATGACGAGGCCTTTGCCCTCACGAAGTCAACCGGCCTGGTGCACTTCTTTTCTCGTTCGCGACAGCGACTGTGGAAGAAGGGCGAGACCTCAGGCAACGTCCTTCACGTCACAAACGTCGAGCTTGACTGTGACGAGGACGCCGTGCTGGTGAGTGTGCACGCCGAGGGGCCCGCGTGTCACGACGGTTCGACATCGTGCTTCACGCCGTGGCTGTGGCGCAAGATCCTTCAGCGCGAGGCCGAAGCGGCGCCCGACTCCTACGTTCACTCCCAACTCTCCGGCGGAGTGGGGATCAATGCGCGCAAGGTGGGTGAAGAGGCGGTGGAACTAGTTGTCGCCGCGCTCGGCGAAGATGACGAGCGGGTCGTGAGCGAGGCCGCCGACCTGTGGTTTCACACGCTCTTGCTTCTGCGCAGCCGCGGTCTGGACCCGGCCGCCGTGGAGGATGAACTGAAGCGACGCGCCTAGGCCGCCGGTAGTTCGTAGGCCGTCATGGAGAGCGACCCCATCTCGTAGCCGTCGATGATCGTGGTGGTGGGCGTGTTGGCCGCGGCCGACAGACCCGCGAGGTAGGCCAGGGGCAGAAAGTGATCGGGGGTCGGAACGGCCGTCGCGTAGTCGCCGTGCGCACTCGCGGTGCCGAGATCGTTGGCGTCATGGGTCATGATCTGGCGCACGTCGTCGTCGAATCGGTGGGCCCAGTCGGTTCCTTCGCCCGGTGAGTGCCAGTCGATGAGGCGCAGGTAGTGCACGACGTTGCCGCTGCCAATGATGAGCACGCCTTCGGCGCGCAGCTCGTGAAGTTTGGCCCCCAGGTTGAAGTGATAGTCGAAGGGCAGTTCGGCGTTAATCGAGAGCTGAACCACGGGTACGTCCGCGCGAGGGTACATGTGGTTGAGCACTGACCACGTGCCATGGTCAATGCCCCAACTGTCGGTGTCGAGTCCGACGTAGGTGGGCTCGACGACGTCAACGATGCGCTGGGCCAACTCCGGATCGCCGGGAGCCGCGTACTGGACGTCGAAGAGCGGTTGAGGAAAGCCGTAGAAGTCGTGGATGGTGCGAGGCAGTCGCATCGCGGTCACGGCCGTGATGTTGACGTACCAGTGGGCCGAGACGACGAGGATGGCCCGGGGCGTGGGCATGGAGGCGGCGAAGGTGGACCACGACTCGGTGTAGCGATTGGTCTCGATCGCGTTCATGGGGCTGCCGTGTCCGATGAACGCAGCCGGCATCAAGGTTGACATGAGACCATCATGGTAGCGGTGAGATTTCGGCGTCACTTCGGGCGCGACGGAGCTACTCGCTGGCGTGACGCGGTGCCTCGGACAGGGCGCTTTCGATTCGCATCATGATCGTTTCGAGGGGCAGTTCGACGTCGACACGGATGCCTCGTTCGTCGTCGTCAAGGGGCTCGAGGGTGGCGAACTGAGACTCAAGGAGCGCTGGCGACATGAACTCATGGTGCCGACTCATGATCCGTGAGCGGATCAGGTCCATGGGTCCGTCGAGCTCGACGAAAAAGGCTGAGGGCACGTAGGTGCGCAAGATGTCCCGGTAGGAGCGCTTCAGAGCCGAGCATGCGGTGACGCTCGACAGTCCTTGTTCGGCATCGAGTCGAAGAACTTCGCCGATCCGGTGTAGCCACGGCACGCGATCCTCGTCATCCAGAGGAATGCCGTTGGACATCTTTTC
>DATHNV010000038.1:0-3265 GCA_035485615.1 Acidimicrobiales bacterium | reverse complement strand
CGGCTGCGACCCGATCGCTCGTTTTGGCGTTTGAACTGGACGCTGCTCGATAGTCCGGACCTCTATCAACCAGCGACCGCGCGTCAGGCGCCCGAGGGTGAATTGGAGGAGTGGTACTTTCGCGTCGAGCGTCAGACATTGCGCAGCTTGGCGCGCACTCGCGCGGTCGTCTTTACGATCCGCACTTACGTCACGTCGGCCGCCACACTGTGTGAACGTGACGACACGTTCGCCGCGACCCTGGTCCATGCGCTCGAGACAGCTCCCCGCGATGTCCAGGCCTACAAAGGCTGGACGGGTGTGGCGACGCGGCTGCGCGACGCGCTCGGGTAGCGCTACGTAGTGGAGGGAAACTTCGCTCGCGTTCCCACGCCGAGTCGGTCGATGAGCGCGCTGAACCACGTGAGTTCGAGGTAGGCCACGATCGCCGGGGCGAGGGCGAACCAGAGTTCTTGTCGCGCCGAGACGACAAAGGCGACGAGCAGGACCAGTTCTGAGACGATGCGCCAGTTAGGACGCAGTCCGAGGCGTCGATTCACCAGTGCGCTCGCGTAGAAGAGATTCAGACCCGGCACGAGGGCGGCGAGCGTCCATCGGCCTTCGAGCTCGCGGACCCCGAAGGCGCACGTCGTCACACCCACCGCCAAGAGCGCTACGGCGACGTTGCTCGCGACATCAGCGAACCACTGCGGTTCGGGGTGGGTGGTCCCGGGCCAGTGCGCGAGCACACTCACCAGCAGTCCCAGGCCACCGACCACGCCGACAATGCCCAGGCTCTGCACCCGGCGAAGCGCGAGCATCAGAGAAAGAGGTGGGGGAGAACGCGGCGCGACCGGCTCTCCGTACGGGCGAGTCATATCCGACCAGTTCGTGCCGGTCCATACTCGCCACTGGCGAAGCCCGCCCGGGTCGGGGTACCACCCCGGAGGAATAGCGATCGACGATGACTCGCTCACGTTCGTAGCCTCGCACAGGGTCACGCGGGACGGACCCTCACCGCTAGGAGCCAACGGGGAAACTCAGCAAGGTCGTGATCGCGATGGCGGCGCAGACCTTGGCGCCACACGCCACGCCGAGCAGAGGTGAGGGCACGTACTTCAACTTCACGGGCGAGGCCGTGGATCGTTGCATCGTGCTCAGCCACGCCTCTCCCGTACGTTGTCCCACCACCACACAACTCGTCAGTTCGGTGCACGCCGCCGCACTGGCCGCGTTGGCCAGGGTGATGGTTTTCCAGGTCCGCGCGAAGTTCGTCGAGCGCACGAGGAGCGAGTCACTCGCCGTACTGGCCAGAGCGTCGCACTTGCGTGCGGCGCACGAGAGAGAGGTCATGGTCGTCCACGAACTCGGCACGGTCTGGTACTGCCACGTCGATCCGGCGTCGGTCGTCACGTACAGCGAGAACTCGTGCGAGAGCGTCACGAGACCGAGCGCGCAGGTTGACGGGGTGGCGCACGTGAAGTCACTAATCACGTCGCCCTTGGCGAAGTGAAGAGGTTCGACGGCCGACCACGAGGTTCCCGCGTCAGTACTGGTGAGAAAACGCGGTATGCCGTTCGCTCCGGTGTCAACGAGTCCGCAAACCACTTGATTGCAGGTCACCGCGCTCGCGCCAATGCCGCCCGAGGGGGGAGTGAGAATGCTCAAGGCGTGAGTGTGACTGTCGAAGAGCCAGAGGACGTCACTGCCGGGGCTCGATCCGGCGAGCAGACACTGGGAACCCGTGCAACTGACCGACGTGAGCAGGATCGAGGTTGACGACGGCAGGGCGACGTTGAACCAATTGCCGTGTGGGGTCGCGAACTCGACGACCGACGTGGGACCCGATCCCGTCGACGAGGATCCGATCGCGACGCACACGTCGTTGCGCGTGCACGCCACACTCGTGAGGGGAGTCGCGAAACTGAGTGCGGGCGTGCCGCTTAGGTGCACGACGCTTACCTTCTTGGGTGCGGGGGCACCACAACTCGCCAGTACCAGCGCGCCGACGGCGAGAACGAGGACCAAGCTCCACCCCGGGCGAGCGCGACTTACGGCACTTCTCATGTACTCCCTGTCGGAACCGTCGCGAGGCGACGAAAAAGTGGAACTACTGAACCGAGCGCACGCCCGCACTCACCACCGCCAGGCCATCGGCCAGTTGTTCGTCACTGATGATAAGTGGAGGCAGCAAGCGCAGGACGTTGCCGTCGGTGCCGCAGAGCAGAGTAATGACACCTTGCTGTTGGCAGAAGGCGAGAATGGCCTTGGCCGCCGCCGCGTTGGGCGTCTTCGTACCGGGCTCGACAAGTTCGATGGCCTGCATGGCGCCCCGACCGCGCACCTCGCCGATGATCGATACGTCCTTGGCTAGGTGCTCGAGTGTGGTGCGCATGGTCTCGCCGATGGCCGTGGCGCGTTCGAGCAAGTTCCAGTCCTTGATGGTCTGAATGGTTGCGAGCGACGCGGCCGCCGCGACAGGGTTTCCACCGTAGGTTCCGCCCAGACCCCCTTCATGGACCGCGTTCATCAGTTCGGCCCGACCGGTGACCCCCGCCAGGGGCATGCCGCCGGCCAAGCCCTTGGCGGTCGTGATCAGGTCAGGCACGACGCCCTCGTGATTGACGGCGAACCACTCACCCGTGCGTGCGAAGCCGCTTTGGATCTCGTCGGCGATGAAGACCACACCGTTGGCGCTGGTCCACGCCGAGAGTGCAGGGAGAAACCCGTCGGCCGGGACGACAAAGCCGCCCTCGCCCTGAATGGGCTCGATTAATACGGCCGCCACGTTGTGCACGCCGATCTCCGACTCGATGATCTTGATGGCGCGGGCTGCCGCGTCGGGGCCGCTGAGGCCGTCACGGAAGGGATAGCTCATCGGGACGCGATAGACCTCGGGCGCGAAGGGACCGAAGCGGTCCTTGTAGGGCATGTTCTTGGCCGTGAGAGCCATCGTGAGGTTGGTGCGACCGTGGTACGCGTGCTCAAAGACGATGATGGCGGGCTTGCCGGTCGCCAGTCGGGCGATCTTGACGGCGTTCTCGATCGCCTCGGCGCCGGAGTTGAACAGCGCGGACGTCTTGGCGAACGTGCCCGGTGTCAGGTCACTCAGGGCCTCGCAGACCTCGACGTAACTCTCGTACGGGTTCACCATGAAACAGGTGTGGGTGAAGCGCGCGACTTGTTCGCTCACGGCTTCTACCAGGGCGGGTACCGCGTGCCCGATGCCGGTGACCGCAATCCCCGATCCCAGGTCGAGCAGCTGGTTTCCGTCGACGTCCACGAC
>DATHNV010000037.1:0-3603 GCA_035485615.1 Acidimicrobiales bacterium | reverse complement strand
ACGCCACCAAAAGGTCATCGAGATCGCTCCGGCCCCCAATCTCGATCCTGTCCTGCGCGATCGGCTCTGTGCGGACGCGGTGGCCTTCGCCCGCCAGGTGGGCTATCGCAATGCTGGCACGGTTGAGTTCCTGGTCAACGAGAGCGGAGAGCACGTTTTCATCGAGATGAACCCGCGCATTCAGGTCGAACACACCGTTACCGAAGAGGTGACTTCGATCGACCTGGTCCAAACCCAGCTTCGCGTCGCCGCTGGTGCCACGCTCGAAGAGCTCGGAATCGACCAGTCCTCGATCGCCGTGATCGGCTCGGCGGTGCAGTGTCGCATCACGACCGAGGATCCTGCCAACGGCTTTTTGCCCGACAGCGGACTCATCAGCACCTATCGCTCGCCTGGGGGTGCGGGCGTGCGTCTGGACGGTGGGACCTACGTGGGTGCGGCCATCCTGCCCTACTACGACTCGCTCTTGGTCAAGCAGACCTGTCGCGGACGCACCTTCGCCGACGCGCTCGCGCGCTCGAGGCGGGCGTTGGCGGAGTTTCGCGTGCGGGGAGTGACCACCAATCTGGCCTTCCTCCAGGCGATCATGACCGAGCCCGACCTGGCCGCCGGGAACTTCACGACCGCGTTTCTGGACGAACACCCCACGCTGGCAAAGACCCCAGGCGGGCGCGACCGTGGCACCCGGTTGCTCTCCTACCTGGCCGAGGTCACGGTCAATCGCCCGAACGGACCGGCCCCCCACTCGCCCGATCCGGCCAGCAAACTCCCGCCGCTGCCCGAGGTCGAGCCCCGCCCCGGCTCGCGACAGAGACTTGAGGCGCTCGGAGCAGCGGCGTTCGCCCAAGAACTGCGCACAGCGACGGCGCTCGCCGTCACGGACACCACCTTGCGCGATGCCCACCAGTCGCTGCTCGCCACGCGACTTCGCACCTACGACATGCTGGCCGTCGCGCCCTATCTCGCCCGAGGACTGCCCGAACTGCTCTCGTTGGAGGCCTGGGGCGGAGCCACCTTCGACGTCGCACTGCGATTTTTGAAGGAAGACCCCTGGGAGCGCCTCGCCCAACTGCGAGAAGCGGTGCCGAATCTCTGTCTGCAGATGTTGCTGCGCGGACGCAACACCGTGGGGTACACGCCCTACCCCGACAAGGTGGCGAACGCCTTCGTCCACGAGGCGGCCACGACGGGCGTGGACATCTTTCGCATCTTTGACGCCTTCAACGATGTGGAGCAGATGCGCCCCGCCATCGAGGCGGTGCTGGAAACCGGCAAAATCGCGGAAGGCACGCTGTGCTACTCCGGGGATCTCTCCGATCCCGTGGAGACCCTCTACACCCTCGACTACTACCTCGACCTCGCCGAACGTCTGGTCGAGACGGGGGCCCACGTGCTGTGCGTCAAGGACATGGCCGGACTGTTGCGCGCTCCCGCAGCGTTCACCCTGATTAGCACGCTACGTTCACGCTTCGATCTGCCCGTGCACCTGCACACTCACGACACCGCGGGCGGGCAACTGGCCACCTACTTTGCCGCCATCGAGGCGGGGGTGGACGCCGTCGACGGAGCGGCCGGGCCACTCTCGGGAACGACCAGCCAGCCGCCACTCCCCGCCATCGTGGCCGCCACCGACCACACAAAGCGTGAAACGGGCCTTTCACTCGATGTGCTCAACGACCTCGAGCCCTACTGGGCCGCTGTGCGCGAGCTCTATCACCCCTTCGAGAGCGGCCTGCCCGCCCCGACCGGACGGGTCTATCGCCACGAGATTCCGGGCGGTCAGCTGTCCAACCTGCGCACCCAGGCGATCGCGCTCGGTCTGGGCGAGCGATTCGAGGTCGTCGAGGACCTCTACGCCGCGGCCAATCAGATCCTCGGGCGGATCGTGAAGGTGACTCCCTCCTCCAAGGCCGTGGGCGACCTCGCGCTGTACCTCGCCGGTGTGGACGCCGATCCGGCCGATTTCGAAGAGAATCCCGCTAGTTACGATCTGCCCGACAGCGTGATTGGGTTCCTCGAGGGCGAACTCGGAACTCCGCCAGGGGGGTGGCCCGAGCCCTTTCGCTCCAAGGCGCTTGAGGGTCGCAGCCCGGTGGCCCAGACCGTCACGCTCTCCGAGCGCGACGAGATCACTCTGCACGATCCCGCCCAAGTGCGCACGACTCTCAATCGGCTGCTGTTTCCGGGTCCGGCGGCCGATCGCGAGGCCGCGCTGGCCGATTATGGGGATCTTTCTAGCGTGCCCACCAGGGCCTTCTTCTACGGAGTGGAAGCGGGCGAAGAGGTCGACGTCCACCTCGCTCCGGGCGTCTCGCTCTTCCTTGGAGTGGACGCGATCGGCGACGCCGACGAAAAGGGGATCCGCCTCGTCTACTGCCGCCTCAACGGCCAGCACCGTGCGCTCAGCGTTCGCGACAACGCGGTCGACGACCAGACGGTTCACCGCGAAAAGGCCGTCGCCAAGGATCCCTCTCAGATCGCCGCGCCGTTCGCCGGACTGGTCAGTGTGCACGTCGCTCCCGGTGATCGAGTGCTCGCGGGTCAGACCGTGGCCACGATCGAGGCGATGAAGATGGAAGCGGCGATCACGTCATCGGTGTCCGGGATCGTCGACCGCGTTGCGATCGAGCCCGCGGCCACGGTGGAAGGTGGCGACCTGTTGTTGGTGCTGACCACACAACCTCAGTTAATCACGCTGGTTTCGTAACGCCGGTTTGAGCGTCTCTGCGAATATATTACCTTTATGCTCTTATCTGTAACTTAAAGGAGCGTCCGTGGTCGAACGCATGGCGGGCCGCGAAGTCGAGGTGATCTGGAACGGACGTCGTGTACGGGCCTTCGTGCCCACCCTCCTGGCCACGCGCGATCTCACGCTCTCCTCGTCGTCGATCGCCAAGGTCGCAACAGCCCAGGCCGACGCCGAGTTCGCCGCCGAGTCGATGGGCGGCGAGTACGAGGTGCTCGCTCGCCTCCTGCTGCGCTCCGAAGGGGTGGCGTCTTCTTTCATTGAAGGCATCACCGCTCCGGTCATTGACGTTGTCCTGGCCGAACAAAGTCTTGTGCCAGCACACTCCCAGGCCACGTGGGTCTCGGCCAATCTTGACGCGGTGACCTCCGCCCTGACCAACGCCAGGAACTCAGACTTCTCAGCCGACACACTCAAGCGTTGGCACGCCACACTCATGGCGGGGAGCCCGACGCCCGAACGCTACGTGGGCGTCTTTCGCTCCGAGCAAGGATGGATTGGGGGGCATGGACCCACCGATGCCCATCTCGTGACGGCACCGCCCGACGCCCTCGACGGTCTGATCAAGGACCTTGTCTCCTACGTTGAGCGTGAGGACATCGAACCCATCGCTCAGGCCGCCGTTGCCCACGCCCAGTTCGAGATCATTCACCCCTTCGCGGACGGTAACGGCCGGATCGGGCGTGTCCTGGTCGCCTGGATCCTCGCTCGGCGCCTGTCCCTAGTGTCGCCGCCACCGGTCAGTGTCGCGATCGCCACTGACGTAGGCGGCTACTCCTCTGGACTCACCCTGTTTCGACTGGGCGACCTAGACACTTGGGTCCAGTGGTTCGCCGAGGCGATCCGGCGGGCCGCTC
>DATHNV010000036.1:0-2035 GCA_035485615.1 Acidimicrobiales bacterium | reverse complement strand
TATCTGCTCACGATGATGCTCACCAGGTTCGCGGGCAACTACGTGACCAACCGATTCGCCGTGTATCACGTCGTGCCCACGTTCGCCGTCGTGGCGGCGGTGGGCTCGGCACTCGGCCTGTGGATCGATCGCCCCTGGAGCGTGCTCGTGGGATCGATGTGCCTGGGTATCGGCCTGGCCCTTACCGTGCCGATGGCTTTCAGTGCCTGTGGTCACATTCCCGGCGTGCACGCCGGTCGGACGATCGCGGCGGTCTCGGGCATCGGCTACACCGCGTACGTGCTGGGCCCGCCTCTCATTGGTGGACTCGCGACGCTGAGCTCGCTGCACACCGCGCTGTTCCTCATCCCGCTATTGCTGGCCGGGATCGCCCTCGCCGCGGCGAAGTCCTCCGCTTTTCGCACTCAGCCGTCGGGCGGGGGAGTGTCGCCCGTCGAGACGCTCTAGTCTTCTTTGCCCTTCGCCTCGAGGCCCGTGACGACCTGGTCGTAGCCGGCCTGAGTGAACAGTCGTCGCAGATCGACGACCTGTTGGACGTCGATGTCCTTTCCCTTGGGACGAGTGAACGTGTCGGTCGCTTCACCCAGACGTACGTGGAACTTGCCGTCGTGACGCTCTTCGACCTCTCCGGTGGCTTCGAGGAGCGAGAGCACGTCGCGCCACTCGACGTTGTGACTGGCGGGGTGCTGGAAGATCTGCTGGAGCGTGTCGCGGTGGCGACCATTGAGGTGCGGAGTGTCTGACATGTCGTTCCTTCCGTTGCCGGGCAAATCCTACAAGCGAGTCGTCGAGCGCTCCTTAGGATTAAGGGCGTGACGAACCTCGAGCGACTCGAAGCGATCGTGGCGCGATTGCCCGAAACAGAGCGGGTCGACATTGAAGCGTGGGGCGGCGAGCCGACGTTTCGGGTGATGGGAAAGAACTTCGTGTTCGCCGGCCTCGACGCGACGAGAATCACGCTCAAGCTCACCCACGACGAAGCCGCCGCGGTAGTGGCGACCGATCCGCTCGTCGTGGCCGCGGCCTACGGACTCGGGCGAAGTGGCTGGGTCTCGGTCACGCTGCGAGCTCGAATGAGTGCGGCGCGTTGGCAAGAGATCGAAGAGTGGGTCCGCACGTCCTACACGCTGGTCGCGCCCACGCGTCTGGCCCGCTCGGTCATCGAACAGGACGCGTCTCGCTAGATCGAGGTGCCGTCGGCGTCGAGACCCAGCGCGAAGGCGCCCAGCACGCCCGAACCCGCTCCGAGCGCGGGGGCCACGAGGAACGTGTCGATGCCGTCGTGGAGTTCGCGCGAGGTGAAGTAGTCGCCCAGGCGCTCTCGCGTCTTGGCGCGGACCTTCTCGATCAGTCCCTCGACCGACATGACCCCACCTCCGAGCACCACCGACTGCGGCGACGCGATCGCCACGACATTGGCCACGGCGGACGCGAGATAGTCGCTCTCGAGTTCCCACGCGGGATGCGAGACCGGAAGCTGCGATCCTTCGACGCCCCAGCGCTCTTCGATCGCCATGCCACTCGCGAGACCTTCCAGACAGTCGCCGTGCGAGAGGCAGACGCCCGAAAAGTCATCGCCGGGCGCGCGCGGCACAAACATGTGTCCAAACTCGGGGTGCTGGAGTCCGTGGAGGGGTCGACCAGCCATCACCAGTGCGCCGCCAATGCCGGTACCGACCGTGATGTAGACGCTCACCTCACGCCCGCGAGACGCACCCCACCGCCACTCCGCGACCCCCGCGGCGTTGACGTCGGTGTCAACGGCGACCGTGACAACGCCGAAGCGATCCGCGATCGCTTCGCGCCAGCTAAATCCACGCCACGCGATTTTGGGCGTCGAGGTCGCGATGCGGCCGGTGGCGAGATCGACCGGTCCAAATGTTCCCACTCCCACGGCGTCGAGCGCTGCGCCCTCACGGCGTGCATCGATCCAGTCCAAGACTTGAGTCATCGTCTCACGCGGTGAGGTCGTGGGGACGATCAGCTTCTCGGCATCGACGATCTGCTCGATAGAAGTGCCGAGCGCGCACACCGT
>DATHNV010000035.1:0-4310 GCA_035485615.1 Acidimicrobiales bacterium | reverse complement strand
CCCGAAGACTTAGACGTCATGCACGCCAACCGCGATGAGATGGCCCAGCTCGAGCGCGCCCTTCGCCCACTGAGCCGCAAACTCGCGGTGCGCCTCGCGCGCAAGCGTCGACGTCGTCGCCGAGGGCCGGTTGATCTGCGCCACACCGTGCGACGCAGTCTGTCCACCGGCGGTGTACCGCTGGATCTTCGCTTTAAGCCGCCGCGGCCGGCCAAGCCGGAGATCTTCGTGATCGCAGACGTCTCGGGTTCGGTGGCCTCGTTTGCGCGCTTCACGTTGCACCTGGTGCACGCGATCTCTTCGCAGTTCTCCAAAGTGCGCAGTTTCGTCTTCGTCGACGGCCTAGATGAGGTAACGCACCTCTTCGAAGGCGTCGAAGACCCGGCCGACGCCGTCTTGAAGATCAACGCCGAAGCGGACGTCATCGCCTTTGACGGGCACTCCGACTACGGCCGGGCTCTGTCGACCTTTCACGATCGCTACGCCCGCTCCCTCACCAAGCGCTCGACCGTGTTGATCCTGGGTGACGCGCGCAACAACTACCACCAAGCCCATGCCGAGGTGCTGGCCGACCTGCATCGTCGAGCCAAGGCCGTCTACTGGCTGAATCCCGAGCCCACGACGTACTGGAACAGCGGGGACTCGGTGGTGTCCCAGTACGCGCCGTACTGCGATCGCGTCATTGAGTGCCGCACCCTGCGTCAACTCGAAACGTTCGTCGGGGAACTCGCGTGAGCCCCGCCGAACGACTGCCGCCCGAAGGCTTTCGCCAGCGCGGGCCGCTGCCCACGGGTACGCGTCTCGTCTTCATTCGCCACGGTGAGTGCGTGGCGAACGAACGCGGCCTCGCCGGAGGTCCGATTGGCGATGGCGGGCTGACCGAGCTCGGTCGCGCACAGTCGAAAGCTCTCGCGCATCGTCTTAGGATCACCGGCGAACTTCGCAACGCGTCGGCGTTCTACACCTCGATGCTCCCGCGCGCCATTGAAACGGGCGCAATCGTCTTTGACGCCATCAATCCCGACCTCGTTCCGTTACGTGAGGAGGACCTGGGCGAGTTACGCGTCGGCGTGGCCGATGGACTCACGTGGTCCGAGATTGAAGACCGCTACGAGCTGCCCGACTGGAGCGTCGATCCCCGCCAGCGCAACGTGCCCGGAGGCGAGTCGCTGATTGAATTTCACGCGCGCTGCGTGGCCATCATCGATTTGATTGTCGCGCGACACCCCAACGAACTGGTCGTCATCGTCTCGCACGGCGGTGTCATCGAACAGGCGATGAAGATCTATCAGGGTCTGGACGCATCAGTGCGGTTGCGCCCGCGCATCGAGCATCTCTCGATGACCGAGATCGAGTTTCACGACGGCGCCATGCGCCTGCTTCGCTACAACGACTTATCGCCGATGGGTGTGGAGTAGCGCTGAAGGTACTCGGCCACGTGAAAGGCCATGTCGAGGCTCTGGGTGGCGTTGAGGCGGGGATCGCAGATGGTGGTGTAGTTCACGTCGAGGTCGGTTTCATCGAGGCGTGATCCACCGCCCAAACACTCGGTGACGTCGTCACCGGTAAGTTCGATGTGCAGACCGCCCGGCCACGTGCCGAGCGCTTGGTGCACGAGGAAGAACTGAGAGGTTTCGTTGATCACGTCGTCGAAGCGGCGTGTCTTTTGACCGCCCGATGCGACAAAGGTGTTGCCGTGCATGGGATCGCACGTCCACAATTCGCGCCGCCCATCGTCGCGCAGTGCTTCGACGAGCGGGGGCAGCAGTTCGCTGATCCGGCTGTGTCCCATGCGTGAGATGAGAGTGAGTCGCCCCGGCACGTTCTGCGGGTTCAGCACGTCAACCAGGCGCCGCAGTTCATCGACGCCCATGGACGGACCAACCTTGAGCCCGAGGGGGTTGGACACCCCACGCAGGAAGTTCACGTGCGCGCCATCAAGTTGGCGCGTGCGATCGCCGATCCACAACAGGTGGGCCGAGCAGTCGTACCAGTCGCCGGTGAGCGAGTCGCGCCGGGTGAGGGCCTGTTCGTAGTTCAGGATCAGCGCCTCGTGGCTGGTGTAGAAATCCACGGCCTGTAACGCCTGATCATCGACGAGGTCAATGCCGCAGGCCTTCATGAAGGCGAGTGCGCGTTCGATCTCGTCCGCGATCACTTCGTAGCGCTTGCCCTCCAGGGAGTTGGCGACGAACTCTTGATTCCACGCGTGCACGCGACTGAGAGCGGCGTAGCCGCCCGTCGTAAAGGCGCGCAGCAGGTTAAGAGTGGAGACGCTCTGGTGATAGGCGGCGAGAAGCCGTTCGGGATCCGCGCGGCGCGCCTCGGCCGTGAACTCCTCGGAGTTGACGATGTGCCCGCGAAAGGCGGGGAAACGTTCGCCGTCGCGCTCTTCAAACTCGTCGGTGCGAGGCTTAGCGAACTGGCCCGCGATGCGACCGACCTTGATGACCGGCACACCCGCGGCGTACGTGAGGGCGACGGCCATCTGCAAGATGACCTTCAACTTGTCACGGATGGCGTCGGCCGATGCTTCGTGGAACGACTCCGCACAGTCACCGGCCTGGAGAAGAAACGCCTTGCCATCAGCCACTTGAGCCAGTTGGTCTTGGAGTCGCCGAGCCTCACCGGCAAAGACGAGCGGCGGTTTGGTCGCGAGTTCGGCTTCCACGCGCGCCAAGTGCTCAGCGTCGGGCCACGTGGGGCTCTGGGCCGCCGAAAACTCGCGCCAACGACTGGGCGTCCACTCGAAGGACGGTGTCTCCATTGCGTAAGCCTAAGGGCTCGGGGAACAATCGATCAATGCACGTAGGATTCGGCGGTGCGCGATCGTCATCTCGGCCTCTTCGGGGGCACGTTCGATCCGCCGCACCTGGGTCATGTGGCCGCCCTCAAAGCCGCGTCGGCGAGCGGGCGTTTCGATCGCATCGTGGTGACCGTGGCCGGACATCCGTACGGCAAGGGACCCCACGTGCTCTCGGCAGACGCGCGCCTCGCCATGGCGCACGCGGCCTTTGACGACATTGCGCTCGTGGAGGTCTCGGATATGGAGATCCGCCGCGATGGTCCGAGTTACACGATCGATACGGTGCGTGAACTTCTTGTGAACTCACGCGCCGTCGACCTGATCGTCGGGGCTGATCTCGCGTCGCAACTGAACGGCTGGCACGAAGCTGATGAGTTACGTCAACTTGTTGAAGTGGGCGTCGTGCCGCGCCCCGGTTCCTCGATTGAACCACCAGTGGGATGGCGGCACTACGAGATTGATATGCAACCAGTTGATCTTTCGAGTACGTTCATACGTGACATGTCACTGAGCGACACAGATCTGAAAAGCTTCCTGCCCGAGAGAGTCATTCCTCTCTACGTCAAGGCCCGAGGCTAGAGTCGAAGCAATGGCAGTTCGGTTGTTTGACCTGAGCGAGGCGCAGTCGACACGACTGGACTCTCTCGAAGTCGCTCCGCGACGCCAACACGCTCGCCGAACCAAACAGCGCTACGCCGCCGTCGGCGTTGTCGTCACGGCCGTTCCTTTCTTCGCTGCACTCATCGTTCTAGGGACGTCCCACTGAGTGACACGGTGACGAGCGGCGAGTTGTCTCGCGGCACTTACTCCACGTACGTGACGACACTGCTGAACGCGACCGTCGTGGCGAGCGAAGAAAAACTCGGCATCGACACCGTCATCTTGGACCTGCGCGAACTCGTCGACGCCTTCGACGCGCTCGTCATCACCTCGGGACGCAACGACCGCCAGGTACGCGCGATCGCCGATGAAATCGAACGGCTCGTCGAGGTCGCACTGCACGTGAAGCCCAACCACGTCGAGGGTCTGTCGAGTGCACAGTGGGTCGCGCTTGACTACGGTGACGTCATCGTGCACGTCTTTGATGAGAGTTCGCGCGACTACTACGACTTGGAGCACCTGTGGAACGCGGCTCCGGCGCTGCGTCCCGCGTCAGCTTCCTAAGCGTTCAGCAAACTCTGAAAATCGCTCGGGGTGGCGAGCATCGTGTGCTTGCCGTTGGGGAGGAGCAGTTCTTGCGGTGTCCCCGCCACTCGTATCTCTAGTCCCTTGGTTGCGTCCACGTCGTCCGCGGTGAGAACGAGTTGGCCGACTGCGAGCAGTTGTTGCGAGCGCGGTAGTGACGACAGCGAGGTCGCAAAGTTGATGTAGCCGGTGTTGTTGACCACGTTGGCCGAGATCACTACCAGTGACTTGGGCAGGGCCGAGGTGTAACCCGCGGACGTCTCGATCTGCGTGGGGCCGAGCAGCAGCTGTTCGACAACGGTGGCGAGGGCCGGGGGCG
>DATHNV010000034.1:0-2960 GCA_035485615.1 Acidimicrobiales bacterium | reverse complement strand
AGACGTCGAGGTCAAGGACGACTCGGTGAGCGGTATTGACGTAGTGACGATTGACGCAGTTGGTGGTTCTGAACTTGTCGACAGCGAGTCGGTTGGTGGCGGCGACGAGGACGACGAAGAAGAAGCCGACGACCCAATGGGGGGCGAGGACGACGACGACCCCGACACGATGGGTGGCGACAACTAGAAGGTTGTCGCATCGCTCTGCGCTCTCGTCTCGATAGCGCGAGCACAGAAGTACGCGGTGGACGGAGGAAGAACGGGATGCAGGAGTTTCTGACGGACGTAAAGACGCTTCGCGAACGCGCCCGTGAGGATATCGATCGAGGTCCGCTCACCGATTTGCGCGGCGCGGATCTGGATCGAGTGATCAATGTTCTCAATCAAGCGCTGGCCACCGAAATCGTCTGCGTGTTGCGATACAAGCGCCACTACTTCACGGCGGACGGACTGAACGCCCTGTCGGCCGCCGATGAGTTCCTCGAGCACGCCAGTGAAGAACAGGATCACGCGGATCAAATCGCCGAGCGTATTCAGCAGTTGGGTGGAGATCCCGACTTCAGCCCCGACGTCGTGACGGGTCGCAGCCACACCGCGTACGACTCCTCGGAGGAGTTAGAGGCGATGATGCGCGAAGATCTCGTTGCCGAGCGCGTCGTGATCGCCTCGTACTCCGAGATCATTAACTGGCTCGGCGACGGCGATCCCAACACGCGCCGAATGCTCGAATCGATCCTGGCGGTTGAAGAAGAGCATGCCGAAGACATGCTCGACCTGCTGACCGGAATCAGTTAAGCCCCGAGCCCGTCGCCCGGCGCCAGGAACACGCAGCCGAGTGGCGGAACATTGAGCGTCAGCGTGTGCGGCATTCCGCGCGTCGCGACGTCGAGCGTCTCGACGCCCTCGGGATTGCCCACGCCGCTCCCGCCGTACTCGAGGTCGTCACTATTCAGTAGTTCCCTCCAGCGCCCCTCAATAGGCACCCCGGCCGGGCAGTCGTAGCGCGGTACCGGGGTGAAGTTGAACACGGCGAGCACCGTCGAGCCGTCGTGCGCGAACCGCAAGAAGCTGAGCAAACTCGCGTGGGCATCGTTGGGTTGCGTCCAGTTGTACCCACGCAAATCCCCGTCGAGCTCCCACAGGGCAGGCATCTGGCGATAGAGGATGTTGAGATCGCTGATCCACTGTTGGACGCCGGCGTGGGTGGGCTTGGCGAGCAAGGCCCAGTCGAGCGAGGACCGATGATCCCACTCGCGGACTTGTCCGAACTCGCCACCCATGAAGATGAGCTTCTTGCCCGGCAGGGCGTACTGATACCCGAAGAGCAGACGAAGGTTGGCAAAGCGTTGCGTCGCGTCGCCTGGCATCTTGGTCAACAGTGAGCCCTTGCCGTCGACGACCTCGTCGTGCGAGAGAGGCAACACGAAGTTCTCGCGGTAGGCGTACACGCTGCGCGAGGTCAGCTCGCCGTGGTGATGGCGGCGGTACACCGAGTCGCGCGCGAGATAGGCGAGCGTGTCGTGGGTCCACACGGTGTCCCACGTGAGGCCGAATCCGACGCCGCCCAAGAACGCGGGCCGAGAGACTCCGGGAAAGGCGGTGGACTCTTCGGCGATGACCTGCACGTCGGGGTGGTCTTCGTTGACCCCCGCGTTGAGCTGCTGGAGAAACTCAATCGCCTCGAGATTCTCGCGATCGTTGAGCGGCGCGATTTCTGGTTCGTCGGAGGAGCCGTGGTAGAGCATCGAGGCGACTGCACCGATCCGGATGCCGTCGGCGTGATACGCGCTCAGCCAGTGCTCGGCCGAGGACGACAAGAAACTGCGAACCTCTGGTCGTCCGTAATCGAAGTACCGCCCGGGGCGATGGTCGGGATGGCCGTCGGGGCTGGAGACTTCGGTCTCGAAGAGATGGGTTCCATCAAAGGCCACGAGCCCCGTGGGGTCAGCGGAAAAGTGTGAGGGCACCCAGTCCAGGATCACCCCGATGTCGGCCTGATGCAGTTCGTCGATTAACGCCATGAGTTCTTCGGGATCGCCAAAGCGTCGGCTCGGCGCGAAGAAGCTGGTGGTCAGGTACCCCCACGATCCTTCGAGCGAGTGCTCCATCACCGGAAGAAACTCAACGTGCGTGAACCCGCACGTCGTCACGTGTTCGATGAGACGCGGCACGGCGTCGCGGTATGACAGATACAACTCGGGATTGTCAGGATTGCGACGCCAACTGCCGAGATGAACCTCGTAGATCGACAGCGCCGCGTCGAGGGCCACGAATCCACCGCGACGCTCCATCCACACCTGATCGTGCCACTCGTACTGCCGATCCCAGATAACCGAACCCGTCCGCGGAGGCGCCTGAGTACACCGCGCAAACGGGTCGGCTCGCTCCGTCGCCGCACCGTCCGCGTCGGTGATGACGTATTTGTACGCGTCTCCGGGTGCGGCCTGAGCGAGCACGGTCTCCCAGACGCCCACCGTGCCGCGTGGCGTAAGGGCGAGGTCGGTGGGATTCCAGTCGTTGAAGTCACCCATCACAGTGACGGCCCGCGCGTGGGGGGCCCACAGCGAAAAAGAGACGCCACCGCCGGACTCGACGTGAGACCCGAGCTTCTTGGCCAGAGTTCGGTGTGTCCCTTCGCTGAACAGGATCACGTCCACGTCGTTCAGTCGCGTGGCGGCGGGCTGATCCGACGTCACCGGTTGGCTCTCCGCGCGGACAGTGGGGACTGTCTCGTCATCGGTTCTCGACATGGATCGCATCTCCTCGAGCGACACGTCCGTGTTACTGACGCAGCGCAGCGACTCTGTTGTTCGGTTTCGCCTACCAACTCTTCCAGGTCGCCGGACACT
Organism: Acidimicrobiales bacterium; assembly: GCA_035485615.1. Taxonomy (GTDB): domain Bacteria; phylum Actinomycetota; class Acidimicrobiia; order Acidimicrobiales; family RAAP-2; genus RAAP-2. The sequence continues at coordinate 111 of DATHNV010000034.1, read as the reverse complement.
CGTGGCCGATTTTGCTGGCAGATCCGTACAGATTTCGCTCAGCCACGCTGGCAATTCCTCTGATTATCGGGCTCGGCGCACCAGAGACGCCATCAGATCGCCGTGCTTTTC
>DATHNV010000033.1:0-5548 GCA_035485615.1 Acidimicrobiales bacterium | reverse complement strand
GCCACCAATCTCAACGATGACCACGTCGGCGCCGAGGCCCGCTTGACGGCGAATGCGTTCCTTGATTTCGTCGGTGACGTGGGGAATTACCTGGACGGTCTTGCCCAGATAGTCGCCCCGGCGCTCCTTGGCGATGACGTTGGAGTAGATGGAGCCGGTCGTGGTGTTGGAGATCTTGGACAACGACTCATCGATGAAGCGCTCGTAGTGGCCGAGGTCAAGATCGGTCTCTCCCCCGTCGTCGGTCACGAACACTTCGCCGTGTTCGCCCGGATTCATCGTTCCTGGGTCGACGTTGAGGTACGGATCGAGTTTGCACATCGTCACGCGAAGGCCCCGGGACTTTAGAAGTCGACCGAGCGAGGAGGCTGTGAGTCCTTTGCCGAGGGAACTCGACACTCCACCCGTAACAAAGACGTACTTCGCCATCAGGCCGCGCTGCTCACGGAACACCATCCTAGCGAGAGGACTGTGACGTCGTGCGACCCTCGCGAGAGTTTTCGAGCAGTTGTGATGCGAGTGCGCGTGATTCTTCGGTCACCGTGTCCCCCGCCAGCATGCGCGCGACTTCACGAATGCGTTCGTCGCCACTTACTTCACGCACGAGGGTCGTGGTCATCCCCTCGCTCACGCGCTTTTCGATGACGAAATGATGGTCCGCTCGGGCCGCCACGGAGGCGAGGTGGGTAATAGCCAGCACTTGCTGAGCGCGTCCCACTTCGTACAGGCACTCGCCAATCTGCTGGGCCACCTGACCACCGAGGCCAGCGTCGATTTCGTCGAAGACCGCCACGATGTCACGGTGTGCGGTCTCGAGCGACAGGGCGAGCAAGACGCGGCTCAGTTCGCCGCCGCTCGCCAGAGCCGAGAGTGGCCCCTCCGGGAGGCCGGGGTTAGGGCTGAACATGATCTGGGCATCGGAACCGTCTTCCCCCGCCACCACGAATCGCAGTGCGGCATTGGCAAGGGCTACCCGGGTCAGCTGAGCCTGCACGCGCGTGCTGACCTGTACCGCCGCCTTTTCGCGCGCAACTCGGATGCGCGCGGCGATCTCCCGCTCCCTCTCGCCGAGGCCCTGTATCTCCTGGTCAATCTGGATAATGCGCTCAGCGGCGTTGTCAAGACTCTGGGCACGCGCTCGGAGCTCTTCGAGCGTGCTGATCGCGTCACCCAGGGTGCCCCCGTACTTCTTAGCGAGGCGCTGAAGAGTCCCGACCCGCTCTTCGACTTCCTCGATCACCCGAGGGTCAAACGAGTCCGGGTCGGCCAGGGCCGCGAGTTCGTGCACCGAATCGCGAGCCTGTACGAGCACTTCGTCGAGCGCGACTCGAATCGCGTCGTACGCGGCGCCCTCGGGCAGCCGGGAGAGGCCGCGAGCGAACGTCGGCAGGACCGCGTCGTCGCGGTCACCGTCGAAGAGATCGACCACGTCGATGATCGACGCCTGGCCGTCGCGCAGAGCCGTCAGGCGGCTCAGTTCACTCATCGCGTCATCGATCTCACTCGCCGACGTGAGACGCGCCGCTTCGAGCTCGGCGATCTGGAACGAGAGATAGTCGCGCTCGCGATCTCGCGTGGCGGCGTCGCCACCAAAGGAGTCTCGAACCTGGAGCGCGTCACGCAAACGTTGGCGCACGTCAACCAACTCACTGGTGTCGATGCTCCCGGATTCGTCGATGAGCCGCACGATCTCACTGCGGTTCTTCAGACGTAACGAGTCGTGTTGACCGTGAATGACGATGAGATCCTCGGCGATTGCTGCGAGCGCCTCCGCACTCGAGACCGAACCATCGACCAGGCTGCGCAGTCGACCGGACTCCGTGGCCTCACGGGCGAGGGCCACTTCGGTGCCCTCGGGACGCACGAACAGTGCCGTAGCGCGTGTCTCGCTCGTCACCGCGTAGCGCGTGGCGCTTGTTTCACCGCCGAGACACAGCCCCAGGGCCCCCACCAAAAGTGTCTTGCCCGCACCGGTTTCACCGGTCAGGACGTTGAAGCCGTCACCGAACTCCAGGTGCGCATCATCGATGACTCCCAGTTTGTGCGCGTACAGCTCGACCAGCTGTGCCTTAGGCATGACCCTCTCGGAGACCTCGGCGCAACCGGGTGGCCAGGTCAAAACTCCTCGTACCGGCGATGCGCACGGGCGTGGGGCTTTGGCGCACTTCGATGAACTCACCGGGTTCGAGTGGGCAGATCGTCTGACCGTCGGCCACCAGAACCGCCGGCTTGTCGTCGACCAGGAGACGAATCACGCGATCATCCGGCACGACAATCGATCGATCGATCGTGAAATAGGGCGCGATCGGGGTCAGAATCATCGCCGACAGCGCCGCGTCCACCACGGGGCCGCCAGCCGACATGTTGTATCCGGTCGATCCCGTGGGCGTCGAGACCATGACGCCGTCGGCCGAGTACGTGAGGAACTCCGCTTCGTTCACGAACGTCTTGACCTTGACCATGTGTCCGGGACTGGCTCGCTCGACGACCACTTCGTTGAGGGCAAACTCGTCGGTGTCATGGCCCGAGATTGTGATCTGCAAGGCGAGCCGCTGGGTCACGACGTCGCTCGCCAACGCCAACTTGACGTGCTCGACGATCTCAGTCGAGGGTACGTCCAGGAGAAATCCGACTTGGCCCAGGTTGACGGCCACCACGCGCGCTCCCACACCGTGGGCCAGTCTGGTCGCTCGCAGAAACGTCCCGTCACCCCCCAGGCTCACCACCACAGTGCCCGCCTCGACGCGAACTGGGCGGGAGTCGTCCAAAAGGTGCAGTGACGAGGTGATCTCGTCGCGCGACAACTGCTCTCCCGCTTCGCGCGCCAACTCCACGGCATCGAGCCGATCGCCAAAGGCGAGAAACAGGACTTGGGTCGCGGACATTGGGGCCATCGTAGTAACCAACGGTTGAGTCGGCGGCTGAAGCCCGCAGCGTTACTGCTCGCGCGAAGTGCTCAACCGTCGTAGCGGCGGGACGGTCGTCGGCGGGCGCTGTCGATCGGGCAACTCGGCCAGCAGGCGTGCCGTCGCTTGCGCCACGATCTCGACCGCCTCCTCGAATGCCTCGTTCGTGCGCGCAGAGACCGTCGTGACGCCGCTCACTTTGCGAACGTACTGAACTGCGGCGGCGCGAATCTCGTCCACGCTTGCTGGTGGTTCAAGTCCGCGCAGGGTTGTGATATTTCGACACATGCTCAGAGAGTAGGACGCGCCAAGCGCGTTCACCAACCCGGGCCCCGACGCGACCTCGATGGGCCTGACTACTGTGAACTCAGAACGACGAAGGAGGACATATGAGCAACGTCAACGACTACAACGCTGCGGTGATCGAGGAGTTCCGTACCAATAGCGGCCAACTGGGAGGCAACTTCGCCGGCGCTCCGATGTTGTTGTTACGCACGACGGGGGCCAAGAGCGGCGCCGAGCGAGTCAATCCGATGATGTATCTCGAACTCGACGGACACCTCTACGTGTTCGCCTCCAAGGCCGGTGCCGACACCAGCCCGGATTGGTACCACAATCTCGTCGCTCATCCCCACGTCACTGTCGAGCTCGGCGACGAAGTCTTCGAGGCCACGGCCACGCCGCTGGCGTCCGCCGATCGCGATCGCGTCTACGCAATTCAGGTTGAGCGCTTTCCCGGATTCGGGGAGTACCAAGAAAAGACGACGCGCGTCATCCCGGTGGTCGAACTCACGCGCTCCTAACTAAGACGACAGCCGCACCACCGAGAAGACGGCCCCGTGGCTGTGAAGGCCGTTGCCGTTGGCGGCGGTACCGGTCGATGCGAGCGAACCGTTGTGGGCAAGAAATACCTTCTCGTCGGCGTACTCGTAGAGAGGACGGTTGTCGTAGGTCACCTGGAGTGAACCATCGGCGAGGCGGACCGTGCCGATCGCCGCAGGATCGACGCCCCGCACCAGAGGTGTCCCGGTCGTACGCACCGGAGTCCACTCGGGGGCACACGATGAGCAGGCCCCACGGCTGAACGTGTACACCGTCACCGGGAGCGGATTGACGTTGGGATCGCCCTCGACCGCGAGCACGTGCTCGCCGCCAGGCGTTATCCCGTCTTCTAACAGTGCGGTGCCGGTGTCGCTGGTACCGGTGGTAGCTGAGACCAACGTCCAGTACCCGTGCCAGGGCGCGAGAGGAGCCACGGTTTCGAGGTAGTCCTCCCCCAGCGGCTTGAACGGGGCCGAGGACGGATCGAACAGATAGAGCAGGTGACCGGCGTAGGTCACTTGTCGGCCGACTCCTCGGCGAAAGACCGCGCCAAGCAACCTCTGACTTACTCCCTTGTCGGCCACGGGCTTGACCGACGACGTCAGCGCCGGCCAGTCGTCGGACGTCACGTCGTTGAGCATGTCGCTCATCGGACCGGTGCAGGTCATCTCCAGGGCCCCGGCGGGATTGAGGTCATAGCCGCGAGCCCGAGTGGTTCCGCACGACGATCGTCCGTCCACGTCTCCGCTGAACTCATAAAGCGGAAACCCCGCCAGGGGCCCGCTCTTCACGACCAAAACCGATCCGTAAGCCTTGGTCGTCAGTTCTCCCACGCTCACCCCCTTGGTCGGAGAGGGCCGAAAGACGACGAACACGATGACCAACGCGACGAAGACGACCACGGCCACGAGCCGCAGGACCAGCGGCCTCGTGGCCGAGGCCGACCTCACGAAGCGCTGGACGGAGCGCGGCTCGTCGTGGACGACGACCGAGTGCGCTTGGTAATTCCCTTGACCATGGCGGCGCCGAATCCGAAGATCCACGCACTGTTTTTCTCCGTGTCGCTCAAGAGTTCATCCAGCGCGTTCACGAACAGGTCAATCTCTTCTTCACCCGCGATCAGCGCGGGGAGCAGCTTGATGATGTTGACGTTGTCGGCGGCTACCTGGGTCAAGATGTGGTGCTTCTGGAAGAGCGGAACCACCAGGGACTGGGTGAAGAGCGCGGTGCGCGCGGACTCGACCGCACGCCAGCGCCGCTTGAGGGCCGGACTCGATGGTGCGCCGAACTCAATGCCGATCATCTGGCCCCGACCGCGGATCTCGTGGACGAACTCGTGGCGCTCGGCCACTTCGCCGAGCTTCTTCTTCCAGACATCGCCCATGGACGCCGCGTGATCGATGATTCCTTCGTCGTCGAAGACCTGCAACGTCGCGAGTCCCGCCACCATGGCCAACTGATTGCCCTTAAACGTGGTCGAGTGCACCATCGCTCGGTCCATCGAGCTATAGACCGCTCGAAAGATCTTGTCGCTCGTGAGCATCGCGCCGACCGGGACGTAGCCCCCCGACAGCGCCTTGGACACGGTAATGATGTCGGGCCGCAGGCCGAAGTGTTCGAAGGCGTAAAACCTGCCGGTGCGTCCAATGCCGGTCTGCACCTCGTCGCAGATGAACAACGTCCCTGACTCGCGGCACGCGGCCTCGAGTGAGCGCCACACGTCGCCCTCGAGTTCGTAGACCCCCTTACCCTGGATCGGCTCCATGATGAACGCCGCCACGTCGCCTCGACGTAGCTCGGCGCGCAACGCATCGACGTCG
>DATHNV010000032.1:0-8668 GCA_035485615.1 Acidimicrobiales bacterium | reverse complement strand
ACTCGATCGCATCGTCGAACTCGGACGGCCCTGGAGGAGCGAACAGATCAGCCCCGCGATGACCGCCGACGACGCGATGAAGATCCATAAGTGGCGAAAGTTGTGCAGTGCCGCCGACGCACTCGCGGGCGCGCCAAGAACGACGACGAGGATGGCGATGCCAAGCGCGCCACCGATCTGGCGCGCCGTCTGGTTCACCGCGCTCCCCACCGAGTAGCGCGCCGGATCGAGACTGGAGACGGCGGCGGCACTCATGACCGGGAAGGTAAGGCCAATGCCGAGCCCGACGATGAGGGTACCGGGCAGCCAGCGCGTGACGTAGTGGGGGCTTAGTCCGACGCGCCACACGTACCACAGCACTCCCAGCGCGAACACGACAAAGCCGACGGTGAGCACGCGACGAAAGCCCACGCGCGCGGCGAGCTTGCCGGCGGAACCCGAGACCACCGCGACGACGAGTGGACCCGGCGTGACGGCGAGGCCGGCGCGAAGGATCGAGTAGTGCCACACACTCGTGAGGAACAGGATGTTGCCGAGCAGCATCGCGAAGAAACCCATGGAGTAGAGGAAGGCGGCGGTGTTGGCGACGCTGAAGGATCGCGCGCGAAACAGGGTGAGGTCCAAGACCGGTTCCGGGTGCCGACGCGAGCGCACCAAGAAGATCAAAAGAAGCACGACACCGCCGGCGAATCCCGCCACGACGCGTCCGTTGCTCCAGCCCCACGTCGGTCCCTCGGAGATGGCGAGTACGAGTCCGCCGAGGGCGAGGCTGAGGAATGCGACACCGGGATAGTCGGGACGAGATGCAGAGTCGGTACCTGGCGTGCGCTCTAAGGTGCGCCGTCCGGCGATCCATGCCACGAGACCCACGGGCAGGTTGACGAAGAACGCCGCGCGCCACCCGAAACCGGTAATGAGCAGCGCGCCCAGCGATGGCCCGGTTGCGACGGCGAGCGCACCGATGCCGCCCCACAGACTCACGATTTGCGAGCGGCGTTCCTTGGGGTACGCCCCGAGCAACAGACCGAGCGAAGACGGCAAGACTGCCGACGCGCCGACGCCCTGGACAATGCGTCCGATGATCAACGTGACCACCGAAGGCGCCACGCCGCACAGCAGTGAACCGAAGCAGAACACGCCAAGCCCGAAGAAGAACACGCGACGACTGCCGACGCGATCCGCAGTTCGTCCCGCCACCACTAGCAGCGAACCGAAGACGATGGCGTATCCGGTGAGGACCCATGAAAGGGACGCTGCGGTGTCGTGAGGAAACGCTCGTTCGAGGGCGGGGAAGGCGACGTTGACGATCGAGAGGTCGAGCGATCCCATGAATGCACCCAAGGCGGTGACGAAGAATATGGTCCGACGCCGCCCTGAGTTCACCGCCGTTGCACCTTCTGTAAGTTGTGTCACGAAACGAACAATAGCCAGTTGCGTAGCGTGATGCAACTGACTAGCATGCTGGTATGGAACGGAAGAGCTTTTCGGAGATGGACTGTTCGGTTGCCCAGTGCCTGGAAGTGATCGGCGAGTGGTGGAGCATGTTGATCATTCGAGACACCTTTCTCGGGGTGACCAAGTTCGAGGACTTTCATCGGCGTCTGGGAATCTCGCGCAACATTCTGCGAGACCGGCTCAACTCTCTCGTAGAGAACGAGGTCTTACGTCGAGTTCCTTATTCGCAGCACCCGCCGCGTGATGAGTACAAGCTCACCCAAAAGGGGCGGGACCTATGGCCGGTGATCTCGGCCATGCGTCAGTGGGGCGATCAGTACGCCGCGCCTAGTGGACCGCCCATTGAAGTGGTGCACGAGTCGTGCGGTCACTCCGGTCGGGCGGTGTGGTCGTGCTCGTGGTGTGCCGCGCCGATGGGTCCCCACAACGTGCACGCCGTGCCGGGTGAGGGACGAGACGGTTCCATGATCGTCGCCCGCTCGTAGAGAGTCAGTCGTCGAAGGCCAAGTTCACGGGGAGCTCAGCCACCACCAGAGTCGGGTGCGTCCGGTGATGGCGGTGTGCGCTCAGCGTCGCGATGGACAAACTGACCATGGCGCTGACCGCGGTCACGATGAGGACCGCCCACAGCTGGGCACCCACGTAGTAGATGACCCACAAGATGCTCACGACGCCCGCCGTCACCCATGAGCTCGTTGAGACGCCCACGGCGGTTCGGGATCGCACCAAGGTCAGTAGTTGGCGGCCGCGCGAGAGCCACCCCGCAATCCCGACGCCGATCACCGCGCCCGCCCACCCCCAGCCAATGGCGGGAAGGAAACAGAAGGCGGACAGAAAGACCAGCGATCCGACACACACGCCGAGGCGTTCGCGCGGCGCAAGGCGGAGCCAGATCATCACCTGAAAAGGAATCGGCGCGGCGCAACCCAGGATCATCTGCCACGATCTCGCATCGATCCCGTAGGCCACCCAAAAGACGCTGATATAGAGCAGGAGCGTCCACGTGACGAACGACACACCGTCCACACCTCGGCGCGTCATGCGCCGATACTGCTGATAGGCGGTGAGTGAACTCAAAACCACCGCAACCCACCCCACGGCGAGGGCGAATGCGGTGAAACTCACGACTCCATCCTACGGCGTCAGTACGGACCCTCAAATCATGCGGTCACGTTCACCAACCGGACCATTCGCGACGTTCATCTTGCGCGCACTTCGCCGCGTGGCCTGGTCTCGGTAACGCGGCGTACGAGGACTGGTGATTTTAAAAACGATGACGTGACTCGCATCGCTGATGGGCTGAGTGATCGATCGGACCTTTGGCGTGTGAGCGAGACGACCTTAAGTGCGGGTCTTATCCGCGCATGTCGACGGCGTTGACGCGCGCGAGGTCGATGTGCACTTTGACGCGCTTGTCGCCGGGTGCGTCGTACTCGCGAACGTTCGTTGAGTACTTCTGGCTGACCTCGCCCGCGAAGGTGAAGTCGTCATCGGCAATGATCTCGGCGTCGCCGCGAAGTTCGATGTAGCGCATTGGACTGGTTGGATCCACGATCAATAGCGAACACGCCGGGCGAGCCATGAGGTTCTTGGTCTTCTGGCGAGTGGTGCTGAGCGAAAGGGCGACACTGTCGCCGTCCTCGTGGAACCAGACTTCGGTCTGCTGGGGTCGTCCGTCGGGACCGACGGTGGCGAAGGTCGCAACCATTGCTTGGAGCAGGTCGCGGTGGGAGGCAGGGATCTCGGGCACGAATTCCTCTTTCATAAGACGTCGGGGGTGTCTAACGCGGAACCTACCGGAGGGAACTGACCGGTGTCAACGTGGCGCGCGAATTAGAAGTCAGGCTCGAAGTTGCTGCGAAGCGGGAACCTCGATGTGCCGTGATCGGGCCGCACGCACAGGACTTGGTGAATCTCGAGCTTGTGGCGCTCGAAACCCACCGCGGAACCAGTCATGTAGAGCCGCCACGCTCGTGCTCGTTCTTCGCCGACATCCTCACTCGCCTCGTCGAAGCGCTTGACGAGGTTGTCGACCCATCGACGAAGAGTGATGCCGTAGTGCTCGCGCAGACTCTCGAGGTGACGAACCTCGAACCCATGGGCCTGGAACATCGACACTAATGCGCCGACCTCGTGGAGCTCGCCATCGGGGAAGACGTATCGCTCGACGAACGCGCTGCGGTTCTTGGAAGGACCGCGCGCTCCCACAGCTATCTGAAGTTGGCGAACTAACTCCGAGGCGTACGTGGGTCGAGGGTCGTCCTCGTACGAGACCGGGCGAGCGATCGCGTGGTTGAGGAATCGTCCGCCGGGGGCGAGCAGGTCCCAGATGACCTGGGTGTAGCGCGGCAACGAGCGTCGACCGACGTGCTCGGCCATGCCGATGGAGCTAATGGCGTCAAAGGGCGCGTCGGTGATGTCACGGAAGTCCTGGACTCGAAACTCGACGAGGTCGCCGACGCCCGCGAGACGCGCACGCTCGGTGGCGTAGCGCTGCTGAGGTTCCGAGAGCGTGACGCCAATCACCCGAGCCCCGTAGTGCTGGGCCGCGTGGATACCCATCGTGCCCCAGCCGCAGCCAATGTCGAGCAGTCGATCGCCGGGCGAGAGGTTGAGTTTTCGCGCGACCAGATCCACCTTGCGTGATTGGGCTTGCTCGAGTGTGTCCTCGGGTGTGGCGAACACGGCGCACGAGTAGGTCATGGAGGGTCCGAGAACCATCTCGTAGAAACGATTCGACACGTCGTAGTGATGAGTCACCGCCTGGCGGTCGCGAGCTCGCGAGTGCAGGAGCCCATGAGGGCGCGCTTCGATCGAAGGTGGGGTGAGCGGCTTCATCCCGGCGACCCCGACACTGGAGAGCAGCGAACGTACGACGTCAGGAGAAAGGGCCCGGCGCAGTGGCGGCGGTGTGATCTCAAACAGCAGGTCCAAGTCGCCGTCGACGTCCACGTCACCGGCCACGTAGGCCCGGGCCAAGCCCAACTCGCCGGGGTGCGTTACGACGCGCCTGAGAGCCTCGCGATTCAGGATTTTGAGCGTCAAGGTGTTGGCCGCGGAGTCGACGGTGGGCGGCGCCACGCTGCCGTCATAGGCCTCCACGCGAAAGGGGAGTTGATGGTCAAAGACGGTGGCAACAAGAGTGGCGACGTTCACGTGTCTCCCTTCGTCAGTCCCGAGTCCGGGCCCCGCAAATCCGTTCTACCAGGAACTATGTGGGAAATTCCAGAGAAAAATTCACCCGAACAATGTGAACACGCGTCACTCTGCATCGTCTCCGTGCGAGCGGGTTCGCAGCGCCGGTTCGCCACCAGGTGCGAATGAGCCTCAATTACACTCAAACAACAGCACCGGGAATGAGTTCAGTTAAGGCAACTGCACCAACGCTTCCGCGGAGGTGCCTTATATGAACACCGGAATTGTCATCGCGATTATCGCGGCCATCATCGTTCTCCTGGTCATCGTCACGATTTCGCGCTCGGTGCGAATCGTCCAGCAGGGATTCGAAGGCGTTGTCACGAGGTTCGGTGAGTTTAAGGACATCCGCAACCCGGGGTTGACGTTCATCGTTCCCTTCATCGAGACCATGAAGATCGTCGACGTGCGCGAGACACCGCGGACCGGCGACCGTCAGCAAGTCATCACTCGCGACAACGTGGCCGTCATCGTGAATGCCACGATCTTCTCCCAAGTCGTCGATGTGCGCCTGGCACTCTTTACCAACTCCAACTACCAGGTGAGCGTGGACAACCTTGCGCGCACCTCGGTGCGCGCGGTCTTCGGTTCGATCACCCTCGATGACGCGTTCTCCCAGCGCGAGCGCATCGGCACGTTGCTCCAGACACAGATGGAAGAAGCGACCGACAAGTGGGGCGTGCGCATCAACCGCGTCGAGGTTCTCGAGATCACCCCACCCGATCAGATCCTCCAGGCGATGGCGCTCCAAAAGCAGGCCGACCAGGAGAAGCGTGCGCGCATCTTGGAATCGGAAGGGCAGCAGCAGTCGGCGGTGAACGTGGCCGATGGTCAGCGACAGGCGGCCATCAAAGAGGCCGAGGGTTCCCAACAGTCACAGATCCTGCGCGCCGAAGGTGCTCGCCAGTCCCAGATCCTCGAAGCCCAAGGTCGCGCTCAGGCCATTGCCCTGATCTATGCCGCGATCAAGGAACAGGCACCTGACCCGACGCTCGTGGCGATCCTGCAACTCGACACACTCTCGAAGTTCGCCGAGAGCCCGAACACCAAGCTCATCATCCCGGCCGAAAGCTCGGCCCTCTTGGGTGCGGCTCAGGCAATCCGGAGCGTGCTCGACGGAGTTCCGTCTACGCCGGCGACGTAGTTAAGCGACCGGCTCGACCCACAGGGTCGTGCCGTACGTTTTACGCACGATCACCTGAGTTCCCACCGGAATGGTGTCTTTAGCCTCGGTGGCCGCGCGCCAGGACTCGCCCTTGATGCGCACGCGACCGGGGTGACCTTCGTCGCCCACCGTGTCTTCGACGTAGCCGGTGAGATTGGTCATCGTGCTCTTGGACGGTGCGGACAGGTCGGTCACGCCTTTGTGGTGAAAACGATGCAGCGCGGCGGGGCGCAACAGGCCGATGAGCACGCCCGAGATCACGAGCCACAGAATCGCTTGCAGTGCGAAGGGCACCGAGGCCAGGGCCAAGAAGAACGGCACGATCGCCCCGATGCCGATGAAGACGGCCAAGAACGCGTTCGTGTGGATCTCGGCGAAGATGCACACCAGGATGATGATCAACCAGAACAGCACGGCCATATCGGCAGTATAAGTCTGGGCCCGTTCATGCGGGCGTTGCCACTCGAAGCCCGCTGAGCCTGATTCAGCATTACGTTAGGCGAGGAGTTTTGGATGGAGAACGGAGCACAACGTGGTGCACGAAGAGGGCCGAGGTCTGATGGCCCCGGTGACGTCGCCGGCGTATAGCGAGATCGACGAGTCTGATCCACGACGCGAGGAACTGCGCCGGTGGCTCACCGAGCACCCACATCCCACGGGTCGTGAACTGGCCGACGCTGGCCTAGTCGCCCCGTCGTGGCCCGAGCCGTGGGGTCGCAGTGCGACCGTTGACTACCAACTTCTCATCGACGACGAGTTGCGTCGCGCGGGCGTCACGCGACCGATCAACCCGATTGGGATCGGCTGGGCGGGACCGACGATTCTCGTGGCGGGCACGGCCGAGCAGAAGGAGCGCTGGCTCGGCAATCTTCTCAGCGGCGAAGAGTTCTGGTGCCAACTCTTCAGCGAGCCCGACGCGGGCAGTGATCTCGCGTCATTAAGTGCGAGCGCAACGCGCGACGGCGACGAGTGGGTGATTAGCGGTCAGAAGATCTGGACCAGTTACGCCCACCTCGCCACCTGGGGCATCCTGCTTGCTCGGACCTCCCGCGAGGGCGCTCCCCAAGACGGCATCAGTTATTTCATCCTGCCGATGCACGCCAAAGGCGTGACCATTCGCCCCCTCGTCGACATGACGGGTGATCACGCCTTCAACGAAGTGTTCCTCGATGAAGTGCGCTTGAGCGACGACTACCTGCTGGGCGAAGTGAACCAAGGCTGGCGCCTCGCCAAGGTGACGCTGGGCAACGAGCGCGTGGCGCTCTCGGGCGAAGGCGTGCTGTGGGGCCGAGGTCCCACGGCCAACGACCTTGTCGACGTGGTGCGAAAGCACGGCAGCCATCTCACGAGTCGCGAGCGCGACGATCTCGTGCGCTGCTGGTCGCACGGCGAGATCCTTCGCTTCCTGCGACTGCGTCTGACCGAAAACGCTCTGGCCGGTCGCGCCACGGGTTCGGACGCCTCGCTGCGCAAGGCCCTGGCCGACGATCACGGCCAGGAGGTTATGGGACTCGCGAACCGTCTCGCCGAGAGCGCGGGCATGTTGGCCGATCACGGTCCGAGTGGGCTCGAGGGCCCAGAGGGGCGCTCGTGGTACTGGGGATTCCTGTACTCCCAGGCGCTCACAATTGGCGGAGGTACCTCGGTGGTCCAGCGCAACATCATCGCAGAACGCGTACTTGGACTGCCCAAGGATGCGAGCGCGTAGGAGCATCGAGAACTTCAGTCGGGACTTTTCTTCTGAGTGAACGACACCGTCGTTGTTGCGTCATTGAGCGACACAGACTCCTGATACGGATGCCTGTCGTTGAGAAACCATGGGTGCTCGATTTTCGCGTCACCGATCCGCTCCAATGCGCTGACGAAGTCGTCTTCCGCAGTTGTCGGCAGATCGAAATCGAAAATATCCCCGGACGCAGGAATTGTCTTCATTGAGACGTGGCAGGACGACACGCCGGTACTGCGTATCTCAAAGATGTATCGATGGATGCTGCCGAACAACGCCTTCGAGGGCAGCAATTTTTGAAGCAGGTTTCGCGCTGGTGAGAATTTCCATTCTGACTTGACCGTGAAACTAAGAACGCCCGACGTGTTGTTCACCATGGAATAGATCGAATTCAAATTGGTGTAGTTCCACTTAATTTGGCTCCGCGCCATGGGTTCTCCTCGCGTGGTTCGGCCGATACGGCGCTTCGCTCCGGGGTACGACGCCGACGTTCAGGTCGATTCTCCCAGCCCGCGACAGGCGGGCTTCGGTCCGGCGTGGATGTTGCCGTATCGATGATTGGTAATCGCCACACTCTGTTCGAGCAGCCATCGCGGAAGCTCGATTGCCCCTGCCTGGGCGAGCTCGCGTACGTCGACGCTGACCCCGCGTTCTAAGAACGCGAGAGAGGGCGGCGTTTCTCTCGAGAGCCAGCGCACTTTGGTCGTGGGAGGCACACGGGTAACGAGCGCCTCAACACTTTCGATCGTGGCGTCATGAAAGGCGGACACGGGCGACTCCGCGCTGACGTCGGAGGGGAATCCTGCGAGCGACTGGAGCCCGCGCAGGTACGTGATCTCGTCTGCGGACGTCGAGTCGTCGAGACGGACCACGATCGGTGACACATAGTGGCGATAGCGCACGATATTTCGCTCCGCCGCGAGACCTGGCGCATCGAGTGCCTGAGCCCCGGTGTCACGCCACCACGACGAGGCGGCCGCAAGTGCTTCGTCGACGTCGCGTACGCGGGGCCAGTTGCGAAGGCAGTTGACGTAGTTGTCGCCTCCGGCCTTGGCGGTCGGTCCCACGCTCGATCGTTTCCACCCGCCGAAGGGCTGGCGGTGCACCACAGCCCCCGTGGTGCCGCG
>DATHNV010000031.1:0-2105 GCA_035485615.1 Acidimicrobiales bacterium | reverse complement strand
TCGGAGACCTGACGCGCGAGATGATCGCGCGATATCGACTCGGCCACCTCCATGCGGCGCGGGTCCTTGACGAACCCGAGCACTGACTTTTCGTTGCGCCAGTAGCGCCACCAGCGCATCGCTCGCTGGGCGAGCGGGACGTCGGTGAAGAGGCGCCTCGTGCGGTCCATGACGGCGTGGCCTTGGTGCGGCAAGACCCAGGACGGTGTGCGCTGAAAGACAGTGAGCGACTCGACCAGCGGGGCTATCTCGGGGATGACCTGTATCGCGCTGGCTCCCGTGCCGATGACACCCACGCGCTTGTTGGCGAGATCGACCCGGTCGTCCCAGCGCGCCGTATGCATGATGGGACCACCAAAGTCAATGAGTCCAGGTATGTCGGGCAACTTGAGTTCCGCCAGCGATCCGGTCGCGAGGATCACACAGGTAGCGAGGAACTCGCCGTGGTTGGTCGCGAGGCGCCACTGGCCGATCGATTCATCGAAGGACACGTCGGCGACGTCGTGGTTGAACTCAATGATTTCGCGCAGTTCGTACCCGTCGGTGATGTCCTCTAAGTACTGACGGATCTCGGGCTGGTAGCTGTACGTGTTCGTCCAGGTGGGGTTGGGGGCAAAGGAGAAGGAGTAGAGGTCGCTTGCCACGTCACAGCGACACCCCGGATAGACGTTGTCACGCCACGTGCCACCAAGAGTTCCCGCTCGCTCGAAGATCACGATGTCGCGCACGCCCTGTTGGCGGAGGCGAACGGCGGCACCCAGTCCCCCGAATCCCGATCCGACGATTGCGACGTCCACCATGACGTCTCTAACTTAGGTCCTTGAAAATCGGGCACGGTAGCGTGACTCAGGTGAGTCGGCGACTGACCTTTCGTAAGTACCTCGGTGAGAGCATTCGACGATGGCGCCGGTACGCCAACGAAGTCGCAACGGTGGGACCGGGCGACGACTACGCCCAGGAGTTCTTTTACTTCGGACAGCGCGCGGCCCTCATGGCGCCCCAGGGCGTGATCTACAACGAGCGCTACCTCTCGATCGGTGACGAGACGCTGATCGGACCCAACGTGTGCCTGACGGCCGGCATCAACGGTGATCAAATCATGCTGGCCACCCCCACCGTGACGATCGGGCGGCGCTGCGTCATTGGTCGCGGGTCCCACATCGTGGGTCACTGGTCGATCGAGCTCGGCGACGAGATTCAAACCGGTCCTTACGTCTACATCACCGATCAGAACCACGCCTACGAGGACCTCGACGTGCCGGTGGGCTGGCAGGCGCCCACCGAAGGGGCCGTCAAGATCGGCTCGGGCAGTTGGCTGGGGGCCAACGTCGTGATCCTTCCCGGCACCACGCTCGGTCGGAACACGACCGTGGCGGCAGGCGCGGTGGTGCGAGGATCATTCCCTGACCACGTGGTCTTAGGGGGAGTGCCCGCCAAGGTGCTGCGCCACTACGACGAGTCGGAAGGCTGGGTGGCGGGTCCCGCGTGAGCCAAGGATTCTTCGGGCTCGATCTCGCGCCCCTGCGCAACTCGCAACAGTTTCGACGCCTCTATGTCGCGGGGTTCATCTCGATGCTGGGCTCCCAAGCCACCTACGTGGCGGTTCCATTCCAACTACGCAAGCTCACCCACTCGACTCTCGCCGTGGGATCCATTGGCCTGGTCGAGCTCGCGCCGCTGGTCATCTTCGGTCTCTACGGCGGGGTGCTGGCCGACCGCATCAGCCGTCGCCGGCTCATCATTGCTATGGAGTTTGTCGTGATGGTCTCCACGGCCTTACTGTTCGCGAACGCGCTCCTCGCGCACCCCGTCACGTGGATTCTCTACCTGGACGCCGCGATCGTGGCGGGCGCCTCCAGCCTGCAGACTCCCAGCATCTCGGCGATGAATCAGGTACTCGTCGCCCCGAGCCTTCAGCGTTCGGCCTCGATCCTGGGCAACGTGAGTTCGACGACGGCCTCCATTGTCGGTCCCGCGCTGGGCGGACTCGCCGCGGTCGCGTTCGGTCCGGGCTCGGTGTACTTGGCGAACCTCATCACCTTTGCGATCTCGCTGTACCTGCTCTCGCGACTTCACGCGTCGCCCGAACGAACCGACGTGACCGA
>DATHNV010000030.1:0-2539 GCA_035485615.1 Acidimicrobiales bacterium | reverse complement strand
ACCCAGAATGAGCGCTTCGGCGAGACCGTTTGGTTGATCTTGCACGACGTAGTTGAGACGGATGCCGAGTTGTGAACCGTCGCCGAGCAGGCGCACGAAGGCCTCTTGGTCGTGGGGCGTCGTGATCAGGAGAATGTCGCGGAGTCCACTGAGCATCAACGTGCTGAGCGGATAGTGAATCATCGGCTTGTCGTAGATCGGCAGCAGTTGTTTAGACACTGCGCGGGTGATGGGATGCAGGCGCGTACCGGTCCCGCCAGCCAGGATGATTCCCTTCACCCCATTAGTATAGGAAGCCAGTTATCCCTCTCTAAAGGCCGGTTCGTCATGCGCGTGGTGATTACGGGAGCGGCGGGGTTCATCGGCTCGAGACTCGCGGAGATCGTCCTGGATGACGCCGAGCGGCTCGGCTATGACGACGTCGTGTTCCTCGATGCGCTCACGTATTCGGGTCGGCGCGAGAACCTCGAGGTCGCATTACGAGATCCGCGCGCCTCGTTCGTGCACGGATCCATCACCGACGAACACGTCACGGACGATGTCCTGAAGGACGCGCACGCGGTGCTGCACCTGGCGGCCGAGAGCCACGTGGACCGCTCCATCTCCGGTGCGCGAGTGTTCTACGAGACGAATGTCGTCGGTACTCACCAACTGCTCGAGAGCGCGCGACGTGCGGGAGTCGAGCGATTCGTGCACGTCTCCACGGACGAGGTCTACGGATCCATCGATGAGGGTTCGTGGCCCGAAGATCACCTGCTCTCGCCCAACTCGCCCTACTCGTCGAGCAAAGCCGGCTCGGACTTGGCCGCGCTCGCGTACCAGCGCACGTACGGGCTCAACGTCATGGTGACGCGGTGCTCGAACAACTACGGACCACGTCAGTTTCCCGAAAAGTTGATTCCGCTCTTCGTCACGAATCTCTTCGACGGAAAGAAAGTGCCGCTGTACGGTGACGGACTCAACGTGCGCGACTGGTTGTTCGTTGACGACCACTGTCGAGGGATTCTGCGGGTCCTCGAGGACGGCGCGCCCGGCGAGATCTACAACATCGGTGGCGGCACGGAACTCACGAACACCGAGATCACCCACTACTTGTTGGAACTGTGCGGCGCCGATGAGGCGATGATCGAATTGGTCGAGGACCGCTTGGGTCACGACCGGCGCTACAGCGTCGACTGGACCAAGATCCGCGACGAGTTGGGATACCGTCCTGAGGTCGACTTTACGGAGGGCCTCGCGCGAACCGTGAAGTGGTACCGCGAGAACGAGGCGTGGTGGCGACCCCTCAAGGACGCCGCTTCGTGAAACTGACGCCGCTGTCGATTGACGGCGCCTACGTTCTGGAGTCGGCGGTCTGGCCCGATGACCGCGGCTTTTTTCGCGAGTGGTTTAAGCGATCGGACTTTGACGCCCACGGAATTGACTTCCCAATCGAGCAGACCAACCTGTCGATGTCCAAGCGCAACGTGGTGCGCGGGTTGCACTACTCGTTGGCGCCCGAGGGCCAGGCCAAGGTCGTGACGTGTGCCTACGGCGAGCTCGCGGACATTCTGGTGGACGTGCGCGTGGGCTCTCCGACGTTCGGTGTGGTCGAGGTCGTGCACCTCAGTGCGGACGAGGATCGCTCCGTGTTCGTGGCACCCGGTCTCGCGCATGGCTACTGCGTGACCAGTGAGATCGGGGCCTTCGTCTATCTCTTGTCGTCGCCCTATAACGCTCCCATGGAGTTCGACATCGACCCCTTTGACACCACGCTGAATGTGCCGTGGCCGATATCGGGTGATGCCATCGTCAGTGACAAAGACGCCAACGCTCCGTCACTCGAAAGTCGCCGTTCGTCAGGAGAACTGCCCCTCTTCGGGGGCGCTTCGTCCTGAGCCGGCGGCGCTGTACGTTGCTAGCCTGAACCAGGTGAGTACGACCCGGCTGCGCCTCGTAGCCCCCGATGAACGAGGAGTTCGCCTTCCCGCGGTCGCGTCGCGCCCGGTCGTGGAGACCGAAGCTCAGTTGCGCGCTGTTCTGGGGGGTCTGTCGGGTGTGGACGCGGTGGGTGCGGACGCCCGAGCGGCCAAATTGGCCACCCGATCGCTTAAGAAATCAACCAAATTGGCCGCGCTGGACCTCGCCGTCTCCATGGTGGACCTCACGACCCTTGAGGGAGCCGATACCCCGGGTCGCGTCACCAGCCTGTGCGCCAAGGCACGCCGCCCGGATCCGTTGGATGCGAGCGCGCCCAGCGCTGCCGCGGTCTGCGTGTACCCGGACCTCGTGGCTCACGCGCACGACGTGCTGAAGGGTTCCACGGTCAAAGTCGCCTCGGTGGCGACCGCGTTCCCCTCGGGACGCGCGTCGATGAACGTCAAGTTGCTCGACGTACGAGAGGCCGTGGCCGCGGGAGCGGACGAGATCGACATGGTCATCGACCGCGGGGCGTTTCTCTCCGGACGTCTCGGTCAAGTCTTCGACGAAGTCGTCGCCGTGAAGGCCGAGTGCGGTTCTGCGCATCTCAAAGTGATCCTGGAGACCGGTGAGCTCGTCA
>DATHNV010000029.1:0-4319 GCA_035485615.1 Acidimicrobiales bacterium | reverse complement strand
TTCGTGGACTCGGCGCGCACGGCGTGGCGTGAACAAGGAGAGTGACGCCGTGGTGATGGGCACACCCGACGAGCGCGGGCGCTTTGGCGACTTCGGCGGGCGATTCGTCCCTGAAGCCCTGATGCCCGCGTGTCTGGAGTTAGAGGACGCCTTCACCGAGGCGTGGAGCGACCCGTCCTTCTTGGCGGAGTACCGCCAGACGCTGGCGGAGTTCGTCGGTCGACCGACTCCCGTGACTCCGTTGCCCCGGCTCTCGGAGAAGCTCGGCGTGCGGCTCTTCGCCAAGCGCGAAGATTTGGCGCACACGGGATCTCACAAGATCAACAACGTGGTCGGCCAGACGTTGCTCACTCGTCGCATGGGCAAAACCCGCATTATCGCCGAGACGGGAGCGGGCCAGCACGGTGTGGCGACCGCCACCGGGGCGGCTCGGCTCGGTCTGGCCTGCACTGTCTTCATGGGTGAGGTCGACACCGTTCGCCAGGAGCTCAACGTTTTTCGCATGGAGTTACTCGGTGCCCGCGTCGTGCCGGTGACGTCGGGCTCACGCACACTCAAGGACGCGGTCAACGAAGCGATGCGCGAGTGGGTGACCTGCGTCGTCGATACCCATTACTGCATTGGATCCGTCATGGGTCCGCATCCGTTTCCGTGGATGGTTCGAGAGTTCCAGAGCATCATCGGCGTTGAAGCCGCGAGCCAGATGATCGAACTCGGAGCGGGGACGCCGGATCTGGTGGTCGCGTGCGTCGGCGGAGGTTCCAACGCGGCCGGCATCTTTTCGGGATTCGCCTCGAGTGACGCCCGACTCATTGGCGTAGAGGCCGCCGGCGGGGCGGCGATCGGCATTGGTTCGCCCGGCGTGCTGCACGGGATGCGCTCGATGATCCTCCAAGACGAGTTCGGACAGATCGAAGAAGCTCACTCGATGTCCGCGGGCCTGGACTATCCGGGCATCGGTCCTGAGCACTCGCACCTCGCGAGCACGAAGCGCGCCGAGTACTACGCCGTCGCCGACGATGAGGTCCTCGATGCGCTCTCGCTGCTCAGCGAAACCGAGGGAATCATTCCCGCCCTGGAGACGGCCCACGCATTGGCCTGGATTACCCGAGAGATCGGCTCTCGCGTACCGACGGGTGCCACCATCTTGTTAAATCTCTCGGGCCGCGGTGATAAGGACGTGGCCCAGGTTCGTTCGCTGCTGCGAGGAGAGTCGTGAAGACCCTCGAGAGCACCTTGCGCGCCCTTCGCGACACGGGACGCACCGCCCTGGTGCCCTACCTCATGGCCGGAGCGACACCCGACTGGACTCGCCACGTTGAGGCGGCCGTCGTGGGCGGGGCCGACGCGATCGAGATTGGTATTCCCTTCTCGGACCCGATGATGGACGGCGTAGTCATCCAGGAAGCAGGATTGCGCGCACTGGCGGCGGGCACGACGTTTGAGTCCATTGGCCGCGAGCTCGAGACCCTGGACGTCGACGTTCCGTTGATTGCGATGACCTACTACAACATCTTCTTGCACCACGGGCTCGAACGAAGCGCGGGGCGCCTGCGGGACTTTGGCGTCGCGGGCGCGATCGTGCCCGATCTGTCGCTCGAAGAGTCTGAGGACTGGTCGGCGGCCTGTCGCGACACGGATGTGGCCACCATCTTTTTGGTCGCGCCGTCCACCCCGGCGTCGCGAATCGAGCGGGTGGCGGGCGCCAGTGAGGGTTTCATCTACGCCTCGGCCCGTATGGCCGTCACGGGCGCGAGCAACGAAGAGGGCGAGGGCAGCTCTGTCGTCGCGCGGGTGCGCGCCGCGAGTGACCTTCCGGTCTACGTGGGAATCGGTGTCAGTACTCCCGAGCAGGCGGCTGCGACGGCTCGGGTGAGCGATGGCGTCATCGTGGGTTCGGCTCTCGTTCGGGTCATCCTGGATGGCGGGGGAGCACACGGCGTCGAGACCTTCGTGCGACGTTTTCGAGAGTCGATGGACGACGCGACACAAGCCTGAGAGGGTTCTTAGTGTTCATCAGGTCATAAAGGCGCTGGTAGCAACCGTTTTCACGTTGCACACGCTTTCGAGGGCTAAACGCCTCACGGAAATCCAACATCGCTGATCCGCGCAGGTTAATAATTCCAATTGGACCCCCATCTTGGGGGTTGCACGTAATCCATACCTGGGGGTTTAAATGGCTGAAGAAAGAGTTGCGGATCCCGGCCCATTAGGACTGGCGGGCTTCGCAATGACGACGTTTGCTCTGAGTTCTTGGAATGCCGGGTGGTGGCACGGAAACGGTCTTGAGGCAGCGCTAGCGCTCGCGTTCTTCTACGGGGGTATGGCGCAGCTATTGGCAGGAATGTGGGAGTTTGTGCGCAAGAACACCTTCGCCGCACTCGCGTTCACGTCGTATGGCGCGTTCTGGCTCTCCTTTTATGCGCTTATCAAGTTCAATATTCCAGGAGGCGGATCGGACACGGTGCCGATCTTCTTGCTGGGCTGGGCCATCTTTACGGTGTACATGACGTTGGCGGCAACCAAGACGAACAATGCGGTCCTAACGGTGTTTGTCTTGCTGTCGATCACCTTCATCCTGTTGACCGTTGGAAACTGGGGAACGACCCACACCTTCACGGACATCATCAAGGTCGGTGGGTACGCGGGCATTGCCACGGCCGCCGCGGCCTGGTACGCGTCCGCAGCCGGCGTAGTGAATGCGACGCACGGCAAAGTTGTGCTACCGGTAGGTCCACGAGGCTAACGTAGGGGTCACTGGTGGCTTGCCACCGGACCCAACCGCCAACAGCGCCCGTGCCACGAGGTACGGGCGCTGTTGGCATTTACGCGCGAGCGAGAACTACTCTCGCACTAGTCGCGTCACGTAACAGATCTGAAGTACTCACACTTTCAAGTTGTCGACTGGAGTAGGTCATGAGTGAAGCAAAGCTCGAAGCATGGCTCGACGAGACGCGCAGTTTCGCGCCGAGCGCAGAGTTCACCAAGCAGGCGAACGCGCAGCCGTCCATCTACGCCGACGCGGAGGCTGATCCGCTGGCCTACTGGCGCACGCAGGCCGACCGGCTCAGCTGGACGAGCGAGCCCACCAAAATCCTCGAGTGGGACCTGCCCTTTGCCAAGTGGTTCAGCGATGGCACGCTCAACGCGTCGTACAACTGCGTGGACCGCCACGTCGAAGCGGGCAAGGGCGACAAGGTCGCCTATCACTGGGTCGCCGACGCCGAAGGCGAGACGCGCACGATCACCTACGCCGACCTGCAAAAAATGGTGGCCCAGGCGGCCAACGCGCTCACCGAGCTCGGCGTCAAGTCCGGCGACCGCGTCGCGGTGTACATGCCCATGATTCCTGAGGCGATTGTGACCATGCTCGCCATCGTGCGCCTCGGAGCGATGCACTCGGTCATCTTCGCTGGCTTCTCAGCGGACTCATTGTCCAGTCGCATTCTGGACTCGGACTGCCAGGTGGTCGTGACCGCAGACGGCGCGTTTCGCCGTGGTGTGGCCAGTCCCCTGAAGCCAGCCGTCGACGAAGCACTCAAGAGTTGTCCCAACGTACGCGCGGTGCTGGTCGTCCAGCGCACCGGGGGAGACGTGGAGTGGGTCGAGGGTCGTGACCATTGGTGGCACGACATCGTCGACAAGCAGGCCGACTCGCACGCCTATGAGTCCTTTGACGCCGAGCACCAGTTGTTCATCATGTACACCTCGGGCACGACCGCCAAGCCCAAGGGCATTTTCCACACCACCGGTGGCTACCTCACTCAGGCGGCGACCACGTACTTCAACATCTTTGACGTCAAGGCCGAGTCCGACATCTGTTGGACGGCGGCCGACATCGGCTGGATCACCGGGCACAGCTACATCGTGTACGGACCGCTAATCAACGGCGTGACCTCGGTGATGTACGAAGGTCTTCCCGACTCCGGCGGCCGTGATCGGTGGTGGAAGATCATCGAACAGAACAAGGTATCGATTCTCTACACCGCACCCACGACCATTCGCACGTTGATGAAGTGGGGTCACCAGCACCCCGAGGGACATGACCTGTCGAGCCTGCGGCTGCTCGGCACGGTGGGTGAGCCCATCAACCCCGAAGCGTGGATGTGGTACCGCGAACACGTCGGTGGGAACCACTGTCCGATCGTGGACACGTGGTGGCAGACCGAGACCGGGGCGATCATGGTGTCGCCCCTGCCGGGCATCACCGCCACCAAGCCGGGCGCGGCCATGAAGGCTCTGCCGGGCATCTCGGTGGACGTGGTGGACAACGAGGGCAAGAGCGTGGGCAACAACGAAGGTGGCTACCTCGTCATCAC
>DATHNV010000028.1:0-6501 GCA_035485615.1 Acidimicrobiales bacterium | reverse complement strand
CGGGGGCCGGACCCGTCGCGGTGGCATCTCGTCTGGCCGAGTTCTTGCCCGGCCCCAAGCCCACCAAACAGGCCGACGGCTCGTTCGCCTGGATCACTCCTGCGCGCTCCATCGGACGTGTGCACGGTTGGCACGGCAACGCGGTCGTCTTGGCCCGGGCCCTGGCGTACATTGACGTCCATGGCGGTGACGGCCTGACCCGTGTGGCTCAGCACGCCGTCCTGAACGCGAACTGGCTCCGTCACCGGCTGCGCGCGATCTTGCCCGCCGCCTATGACCGCGTGTGCATGCACGAATGCACGCTCCAGGCGACCAACCTCAAGGCCAAGTTTGGGGTACGAGGACTCGACGTCGCCAAAGCGCTGCTCGATGAAGGCTTCCACGCACCGACCGTCTACTTCCCGCTCATTGTGGACGAGGCACTCATGTTTGAGCCTACGGAAACCGAGAGCGTGCAGACTCTCGAATCGCTCGCCCAAGCGATCGAACGAATCGCCGAGCGCGCAGCGAGTGACCCAGACTCCCTGCATCGAGCTCCCCAGAATACGCCGGTCTCGCGAGTAGATGAGGCGCGCGCCGCTCGCCACCTCATTGCCACGGCCGATGCTGAACGGTGACAGGCGGTCGGTCGCGCTCTAGAAGATTTGACCCTTTGCATCGACTAGTCGTCGGTCGAGCGGTCGAGCGGGGTGGGTGCCGGTGAAGAACGTGCGCGGCGATCGCGCCATCCGTTTTCGCATCCTGGCGTCGGGGATCGGTGCACGTCGTGGCGCGGCAATCATGTTGTTCGTCGTCGCGGTCATCGCCGTGACGGCGGCTGCCATCGGCCCCATGTTTCTCCAGAGCGCCGACACCTCGGTCCTGACCAGTACAGCCAGGGCGACTCCGATCGGCGAGACCGACTTGCTCATGAACGCGGCGGGCAGCGCGCCCAAACTCGCGAAAATGAAGTCGGCGTCGCGATCGGCCCACGCCCTCGCTCCCGGGTTGCTGGCGCTCACCATCTTCACCGTCGATGACGCGGGGCACTTCGCGTTCAAGAACTCCCGATTCCAGTCAGACATTCTGGCGCGAACGGGGCTCTGTGCCCATCTGAAGTTTGTTGCGGGCAGTTGTCCTCAGGCGCCCTTCGACGTGGCCATCAGTGAGAGGAGTGCCAAGACCGCCCACGCTGTCGTGGGGACCGTGTTCGACGTCTTCGAGCTCACCACGTCTCGTACTCAAGCGGTCACGGTCAGCGCGATCTACCTCCCGCCGACGTCGGTCAACACGGAGTACTGGAAGGAGTACAACTACTTCACATTCGGTTCGGGTTCCGCGAGCAACATCATCTTGGATCCTCTGGTGACGTCCTTTCGCACCGCGCTGAAGATGAACTCGATCACCGAGCCCGAACTCTCCGCCGATATCGCGTGGCGAGCCACGTCGACGCTGATCGGGCCGTCCGCGCTCACCAGTCGCGCCCACCTCATTGAGTCGACGCTCCTGGATCGGTACGACCTTCCCGTCACCTCGGGAATTTCGAGCGTCGTGAACGCCGTTCAACGCGACGACCGACTGATGAGCACCGTCGTGCTCGCCATCGTCCTGCAGTTGATGCTGCTCTCACTGCTGATCGTCTATTCACTGGGACGTTCGATCGTCTTGGACCGCCGGTCCGAGTCCGAGTTCGCGCGCCGACACGGATTCCCACGGTCCGCCCTCATCGCGCTCGCGGTCGGCGAACCCGCGTCGTTGATCCTGGCGGCTTTGCCAGTGGGGTTGTTGTTGGCGTGGGGAGCGCTCGGTGTCATCTCGCACACGCTCTTCGAGTCCGGCACGCCCGTGAGGTTTCCCGTGTCATCGATTGTGACGGCGGTCGGAGCGAGCGTGGCGGGCGTCATCGCGATGACTCTCGCCTCACTCGATCTCTGGCGATCGCGCGCCACCGGTGCGCGTCAGGCGCGGCGATTCTCGGTGGCGATCGACGCCGTCGCACTCTTTTTGACCGTGACGGGCATCGTCTTGTTGACCTCGAAAGACTCGTTGAGCGCGTCCCACGGAAGTTCGCTGACCCTGGCGGCACCCGGGCTCCTGACGCTCGGCGCCTCGTTGCTCGGGCTTCGTCTGATTGCCCTGGTCATCAACCTCTTCATCTCGCGGACCGCTGAGTCGAGTCGGGTGGCCTGGTTTCTCGCGCTGCGCCAGATTGGCCGGCGCCCCATCTCGCTGCGACGCCTCCTGCCGCTCACGGCCGCCACGGCGGTGCTGCTGTTCGCCGTGAGCAGTTTCTTTCTGGCGTCGAGTAATCGCACGCTGGTCGCGCACTTCGACGGGGGAGCCGCCGAGGTCGTGAACGTCAGCCCACCGGCCCGACTCAACTTCGAAGACGCGGTGCGTCGTGCCGATCCGA
The DNA here is from genome assembly GCA_035485615.1 of Acidimicrobiales bacterium. Classification (GTDB taxonomy): domain Bacteria; phylum Actinomycetota; class Acidimicrobiia; order Acidimicrobiales; family RAAP-2; genus RAAP-2. The sequence continues at coordinate 4,109 of DATHNV010000028.1, read as the reverse complement.
GCGGTGAGCAGGCGATGGCGGTGGCCAACTACAGCTCCTCGACGGGCGACCTCATGGCGGTGGACAGTTCGCGTTTTGCCCACGTCGCCTACTGGGAGACGTCGCTCTCTCGGGAGTCGTTGGCGCAACTCGCCAAGAAGATCGCTCCGCCCACCCCCCAGGGGGTCGTCTTCAGCGGTTCACGGCTGCGCCTCAAGATCGACGTGCCCGCCGGAACGCCCGCGATCGAACTCGGCGTCAACCTCTACGACCAGACGTATCAGGCCAACCCATCGACGTACATCGGTCCCATCGTCGCGGGTGAACACACGTACACCGTCTCGTTGAGCGGGTGCGCGGACGTCTGTCGACTCATCAGCCTCGCGCCGAACTGGAAGAGCTCGAGCACGAAGGTCGCCACGAGTGTGTCCTTCACACTCGCCGGTGTGTCGGTCGAGGAGAACGACGCCTGGCACGCGGTCCCCTTTGGTGCGGGAGCGAAGGGCACGTGGAGCGCCACTCCGTCGTCGGTGAAGGTTGGCCCGCCGTCGACGTCGGGCGTGACCTTCGACCTTCCCGGTCCCCAGCTCGCACTCCAGGGGCTCTTGCTCAACGTCATCGACCTACCTCCCGCCCTGCCCGCAATCGTCACGGGAGGCGCGGACTTCTCCGATGCACCACCTTCGCCCTCGCCCAGCGGGGACATTGACATCGACCTTGGCGGGGGACTGTTGCCGGCACACCCGGTCGTGATCGTGTCAACGTTGCCGTTGCTCGGCAGCAACGGTGTGATCGCCGACTACGACTTGGCCGAGCGCGCGGCGACCAGTAGCAACGACATTCGCACGTTCCAGGTCTGGCTCGCGCCCGGAGCAAGTCCGGCGATCCTGCAGCGCCTAAAAGAAGACGGCTTCACGCTGGGTGCGATCACGACGTCGAGTTCGCGACTCAATGCTTTGAACCACGCGGGCGTCGCTCTGGCGTACGCCGTGTCGCTCTTGGTCACGCCCATCGCGGGGATCCTGGCGATCTGCACCGTGGCCTTCATCATCATCACCGACGGGCGTCGGCGCCGTCGTGAGCGCGCCGCACTCTGGATGGCCGGGGTGCCGATGCGCGAAGTGCGCCGCGCCCAGACTCTAGAGAGCGTGGTGGTCCTCGCCGGGTCACTGGTGCTCGGCACCGTGATCGGTCTTCTCGTTGACGCCCTGGCTCTGCCAAAACTGCCGCAGTTCGTCAACGGTTCGGGGGGTCTGCAGATCTCCCACGCGGTGCCCTTCGGTCCGTTCTTTGGCTCGGTCGGCGTCTTTGCGGGACTTCTTCTGATCGCGGTGGCGATCTCCTCACGGCTCGTGATGCACCGCTCACGCCACGAAAGTGAGGTGCTGGAGTGAGCGTGGACGAGACGACAGTCAGCCACGAAGTGAGCGGCGCTGAGGTGCATCTCTCGGGCGTCGTGCACCTGTACTCCTCGTCCGAGGGCGAAGTCGTGGCGCTGCGCGGCATTGACCTCGACATTCCGGCGGGGGAGTTGGTCGCGCTGCTGGGACCATCGGGCGCGGGCAAGTCGACGGTGCTTGGACTACTGGCCGGAGAGTTTCCGCCCTCGGCGGGAACGGTGCGCATTGGCGGGCACGACTTCGGCTCACTCGGGCCTGACGCGCTCTCCCGGCTGCGTTCCGAGGACATCTCACTCGTCGTCCAGGGGGCGGCCGCCAATCTCCTGCCCTACGCCACCGCCAAAGAGAACGTCTGGTTCGCCCAACATGGCGCACGCCGGCGCGGCCACCGACCGGAACGTACCGCGGGCGAGTTGCTCGAGCAGTTTGGGGCGAGCGACTTGGCCGATCGCCGGGTATCGGATATGTCCATGGGCGAGCGTCAGCGCGTCGCCCTGGTGGCGGGCGTGGCCGTGATGCCCCGCCTGCTGCTGATCGATGAGCCCACCAGCCAACTCGCGAGCGTGGAGCGCGACCGAGTCATTGACACAGTGCTTCGCATTCACCGTGAGATCGAACTCACCGTGGTCGTGGTGACCCACGACGTCGACGTGGCCAATCGCTTCGAACGCACGGTGACGATCCGCGACGGACGAGTCGGCGCCGAGGGTCGCCTTGGCGTGGAGTACGCGGTGATCGGGCGCGACGGCAGCCTTCACCTACCGCCCGACGTGCTCGATCTCCTGCCTCCGGACAGTTTGGTCCGGGTCATCCGGCTCGAAAACGGCGTGGAGCTGCGCCGGGCCGACGAGGAGGGATCAACGTGAGCACGACCGGACTGAGCGCGACGGAACTCGGCGTGGACGTGACGGGGCGCACGTTGCTTGACCACGTGACGCTGTCGGTCGCGCCGGGAGAGATTCTGGCCATCACCGGAGTCTCCGGTTCGGGCAAGACCGTCCTCGCCCACGCACTGGCCGGAGTGCGTCATCCCGATCGCGGCCAAGTGCGCGTCGGTGACACCGTGCTCGACATCGGCACCGAGTTCTCGCTGCGACCGGCTCTCGTGACTCAGGACTTCGGCCTGGTGGCCGTTTTGACCGCCACCGAGACCGTTGGCCTGCCGCTGCAGTCTCTGTCGCTCACAAAGGATGAGATCAGAGAACGAACCTTGTACTGGCTCTCACAACTGGGGCTCGAGTCGTGCGCCAAGCGACCCGTGTCCGATCTCTCCGGAGGTCAGCGACAGCGCGTCGCCATTGCCCGGGCCTTCGCCAAGGGGGCCGATGTCGTGGTGATGGACGAACCGACCGCAGAACTGGACCCGGTCAACCGCGGACTGCTCGTGAGGTTGCTCGAAGCCGAGTGCGCGCGCGGTGTGGCCGTCGTCGTGGTCTCTCACGAAAGTGATCTAGTGGAACGCGCCGACACGGTCTTTGAGGTCACCAAGCTCTAGGGATCGTCGCACTCCCACTGGGAGGAGTCAGCGCCAGAACACCGTGAGTTGCTCGCCCCGGTCTCGGCCTTGGGTGTAACCGGCGCGTGCGGCGGCGGGCCGGGTGGATGGATCCATCATGTTGTCGCCAAATGCGGCCCGAGAGTCATCGTCCGGGAAGATGGTTTCGACTCGGCTGCCGCGGGCGCGTAACTCGTCGACCTGAGCGCCAAGATGCATACCCCACTCCGGCGGCATTCGAGATCGACCGCCGAAGGGCGACAGCACCAACACTCGTTCGTACCCGGTCGCCAGATCGGCGTTCTCACTACGCCGATAGCCACCGTCGATGTAGCGGTGCTCATCAATGCGGTAGGGAGCGACGCCAAAGCCATTCGCACAGCTGGCGGCCACCGCGTCGACGAGGTCAACTCCGCTGTGGCGATCGAAGATCACCGGTTCACCGGTATCGGCGTCGACTGCCACGATGAGCACCCGCTGCGCGGGCCACTGCTGGCTCGGCAACCGCGAGGCGACAGTCGCGCGCCACTCAGGCTGGGCGGAGATTCCCGAACTCTCATCCATCAAAAGCGCCGCCGCACCCATTTTGCGTCGCATATCGGCGGCATCTTTTGCCGCAGCGATGATCGCGTTTGTCCTAGCCATATGGTCCGCCACCGGCACGTTGACGGACGTGTCTCGGATTGGACGAGACCGAGTTTGGGTGGCCGCGTCAAGGATGCTCGCGAGTAGATCGTTCGCCGGAACGCCGCTCGTGATCTGAGCGGCGACCGTCGAACCGGCCGACGTGCCGATGACGACATCGGCGTCGGCGACATCCAACCCGGCGTCAAGCAGACCGGCGATGACACCGATCTCCCACGCGTTGCCCGCCGACCCGCCACCATGGAGGACGAGCGCTCGCTCGCCGGTGGAGAGCCGTTCGATCGCGTTGAGTCGCGGCTGAATCTCGTCGGCTGCGGACAGGTTGAGTTGAGATAAAGAAGGTTGTGAATTCATGGGAAACTACCTTTCGCGTATTGCGTGTAGGGCTCCCGGTTGCGACTAGTTCAGTCGAACGATCCTGCACTGGAGGGAGCACCCACGTGGACTACTGCGCTCATTGGGCTCACCTCCTGGCGATAGACGTTGGGCGGAACGCTAGCAGGCCTCCCGCCGATGTTCGGCCGCGATGGGTCCTTTACGTCGAGGATCCATCCAACTCATCGGTGTCGCTGATGGTCTGGAGCACGAGG